>DIXX01000093.1:9408-20474 GCA_002428805.1 Cetobacterium sp. UBA6069 | reverse complement strand
AGTCAACTATTTTTTGAAAGGAAATCTAATTTTTATGAAAAAAATTTTAATTTTTGTATCAAATGGCTTCGAAACCCTAGAGTTAGCACCGTTTCTTGACGTATTTGGTTGGAATAATATAGTAGGAAATAAAAAAGTTTTTTCCACAATTTGTGCCCTTCATGATGAGCTTAATGCAACTTGGAACTTAAAAATTGTACCTGAGATAAACTTAAAAACGTCAAATCTATCCTTAAATGAATTTGATGCTCTTGTCATTCCTGGTGGATTTGGTAAAGCTGGATTCTTTAATGATATTCAATCTGACGAGTTAAAATCCTTGTTAAATTATTTTATTTTGAGCAAAAAGATTGTTATTGGAATTTGTACTGGAGCACTCGCTATCGCTAGCCACGGTTTTTTAAAAAATATTCCCGCAACAACTTATCTATTAGACAATGAAAGATATTTTAAACAATTAAATCAATATGGAGCTATTCCAGTTCGTGAAGAGATTGTTATATCCGACAATATTATTACGTCTTCTGGCCCAAGCACAGCCATTGATGTTGCTTTTTATCTACTAAAAGAGTTTACAGATGAGGAAAATTGTAAGATTGTCAAAAAAAATATGGGATTTTTTAAATAATTTAAGATTTTTAATGAAATTTATTCTGTTTTATGCTATGCTTTAAAGTGTCAAATAACCCTGTTTTATATAGGGATTCTAGTGAGGTGTTTTATATGAAAATAGAAGAAGGAAAAGTAGTAACACTTGAGTTTAAAGTTTACGACAAAAGCAATGGAGAACTTTTAGAGAATACACAAGATGTAGGACCATTTTTCTATATCCACGGATTTGGAAACTTTGTTCCTGCTATTGAAGAAGCTTTAGAAGGAAAAGAAAAAGGATATACTACTACTATTGAGTTAACTCCAGAAGAAGGATACGGAGAGTACGACGAAGATTTAATTATGGAAATGGATAAATCTGAGTTCGTTGAATTCGATGATCTTTACGAAGGTCTTGATTTCATAGCTGATATGGATGACGATACTGAGCAATCATTCATCATTACAAAAATCGAAGATGAGGTTGTAACTGCTGATGGAAACCACCCGTTCGCTGGTAAAAACTTAAAGTTCGACGTTACAGTTTCTGACGTTAGAGAAGCTACTGAAGAGGAAATCGAGCACGGTCACGCTCACTTCCACGGATTCGAAGACTAATCTAAAAACATTACTATAAGAGTTTAAGGAGTATAAATAAATGAAAATAGCTTTAGGTGCAGATCATGGTGGATTTGCTTTAAAAGAGATTGTTAAAAAACACTTAGAAGGAAAAGGATTTGAAGTTTTAGATAAGGGATGTTATTCAACAGACTCTGTTGATTACCCTACTTATGCAAAATCTGTTGCTAACTCTATTTTAGAAAAAGAGGCTGATTTTGGAATCCTTATCTGTGGAACTGGAATTGGAATCTCAATTGCAGCTAATAGATTTAAAGGGATAAGAGCAGCGCTTTGTTCAAATACGACAATGGCTAAATTAACTAGAGAGCACAACGATGCTAATATTCTAGCTCTTGGTGCTAGAATGACTGGGGATATTTTAGCTCTTGAAATTGTTGATGAGTTTTTAAGAACTGAATTCGAAGGTGGAAGACACTTAACAAGAATCGAAGCTATAGAACTTTAATTAAAAAGGAGTAAACTTATGGCTACTATATTTACAAAAATTATAAATAGAGAGATTCCAGCTTCTATCGTTTTTGAAAATGATAAAGTTATTGCTTTTAAAGATATAAATCCTGCAGCACCAATTCATATTTTAGTTGTTCCTAAAAAAGAGATTCCAACTTTAAATGATATTACAGCTGAGGATTCAGAGTATCTAACAGCTATGTATTTAGCGATTAAAGATATTACTAAAGATTTAAATATCTCTGAAAATGGGTACAGAGTAATTACAAATTGTAATTCTCATGGTGGACAAGAAGTGTTTCACTTACACTTCCACATCTTAGGTGGACAACACCTTGGACCTATGTTATCAATTTAATAGTAATTAAATAAAGGTTGCCACTTTGGCAACCTTTATTTTTATTATTTTGCTTCTACCCATTTTTTTATATCTTTAAAGTTCTTTTCTACAATCTCTTCAACAGTTAAAGAAGCTGGTGAAACCTTAGGGAAGAATTTAACTTTTACAGTTCCTCTTGCTGGAGTTTTTCTATGAGCTGGGAACAGTTCATAAGCACCTTTAATTCCAAATGGAACTATATCAGCACCTAACTCTTTTGCTAAAATAGCATAGAATTTCTTAAACTCTTTCATCTCTCCATCTCTTGTTCTTGTTCCTTCTGGGAATATAACTATATTCTTTCCTTTTCTTAAAGCTGTCGCAGCACTTTGTAGTGTCTCTGCTAAGTTTTTATTTATATCTATTAACATAACATTTGAATTCTCACCTAGAGACTTCATAAACCCTTTTTGGAAGTGAGCTACTTTTGCTAAATAATATGTGTTATCTAAGATTTTATTATCAACACTCTGATTGAAAATAAAGCCATCTAAGAAACTTTGGTGATTTCCTATAAACACCGTTGGTTTAGCTACATCTGTATTTTCTGCTCCTTCTTTCTCTATTTTTATGTATCCTGAGAATATAGGTTTTAAAATACACTTTACAACTTTTCCAGCAGTATTTGATTTAGGCAATCCTTCCAAACTCTCTTTTTCTAATATTGTTTTCCAATCTATATCTTTCACTTCTAAACCATTTGAATTCTCTTTTAGATATTCAGATATGGCTATCACAGTTGGATTCTCTGTTAAAATTTCCTCTGTTAAATTTACTCCAAAACTATTTTGGACAAACGCCATAAATTCAACTAAATCTAACGAATCTAAACCTAGATCTAATTCTAAGTGAGCTTTTGATAGTACTTTTTTACTTTTTAAATTAGCTAAATATTCTGAAATTACAACATACTCTTCAAATGTTGGAGCGTTTTCCTCTTTCTCTACTTCAATCTTACCCTCTAGTAAATCAGGAACCATAAACCTTCTTATTTTTCCAATTTTAGTTTTAGGTAACTCTTGTTGAACTATTTTTAAATCTAAAATTTTCTTATAATTTGGTGCTTTACCATTATATTTATCAATAACTTCATTTTTCAACGTCTCTGCAATATTAGTAACTCTACCCTCTTTTACCTTTGCAAAGTTTGGATATACAACTGCAGTCAATAAAGCATTGTATTCTATGACTACCATCTCTTCTATTAAATCTGTATTAGACATTATCCATTGCTCGATCTCTATTGGATTTATATTTTTTCCATTTGATAATACAATCATCTCTTTTTTTCTTCCAGTTACATACAGATATTCATCTTTTACCTCTCCTAAATCTCCTGTATGGAACCACCCATCAGCGTCGATTACTTCTGCTGTTGCCTCTGGTTTATTATAGTATCCTTTCATTAGGTTTCTTCCTTTTGAAAGAATCTCTCCATCTTCAGCTATTTTAACCTCTACACCATCCATTATTTTTCCAGCTGATCCTGGTACAACTTGATTTATTGGAGTAAACGCAATCATTGGAGCAGTTTCTGTAAGTCCATATCCTTCACAAACATCTATTCCTAGTGTTTTAAAATCTCTTGATACTTCTGGATTTAATTTTGATCCTCCCGAAACAAAGAACCTTATATTTCCTCCAAATCCTTCATGAACCTTTTTAAATAGTTTTTTACTGAAATCTTTACTATCTATTTTTTCAGCAGCCTTAAATAAAGTTTTTATAACTTTATTCGAGTTAATTTTTTCCATTATTTTTTTATGCAGCATCTCCCAAAGTCTTGGAACTCCTATCATCATAGTTATTTTATAATTGTTTAATGCTTCTATCATAGCTTGTGATGATAACTCTTTTAAGAATGCTATTGTTGCTCCTTGTTGTAACGGAACTATTCCAGAACCTAAAAGCGGGAATATATGATGCATAGGTAATAGAGCTAATACTCTATCTGTTGGTTTATACATATTATATTTATTAAGTCCCTCTATATTTACTAGTATATTATCAAATGTTAACATTACCCCTTTTGGACTTCCAGTTGTTCCTGAAGTATAAAGTATTAGTGCAACTGCATCTCTGTCTGGAGCATATATAGTCCCCTCTTTATCCGCTTTTGATAAATCAACTTTATCTACATTTATAATCTTTGTTGATACTCCTGACATTTCCACAGCTTCTCTAGCTATCTCATAAGTATTTTCTGATGCAAATATATATTTTGGTCTACAATCCTCTATAAAATACTGAAACTCTGAAACTTTAGATGCAGCATCTAAGCATACACAAGTTCCCTTTTTATCCCAAATTCCTAAAAAAGCATAAAGTAGTTCTGGCCTATTCTCCATAAATACTACAGCTTTCCCCTCTTTTTCTAAGTCTAGCAATGAAGCATACTCTTTAGCTCCAGCTATCAACTCTTTATACGAATACTCTTTCCCCTCATAGAATATCGCAGTTTTATTATGATTTTTTACAAATTCCAATTTTTCCTCCCATTTATTACAGGTGTTTTTTTAATCTCAAAATGATTATAGCATAATTGTGTTATTATTTCAATTAATGAAATAAAGAAGCTGAGAGAAATAGATACTCTCAGCTTCTTTATTTTTTTACTACTATGATTTTAAGTTATTTATGATTTCTTGTTTTGTAAGTTTCAAAATTTCATCAACACTTTTATCTTTTGGAGATACTGGATCTAATATCGTTACACTCATTTTTCCAGATGATGGTTTGCTTTGCCCATATGGCATTAATTCATATGCTCCTTTTATTGAGAATGGAACCACAGGAATATTTAGTTCTTTCGACAGAATTGCGAAAGTCTTTTTAAATTCTTGAATTTCTCCATCTCTAGTTCTTGCTCCTTCTGGGAAAATAACTAAATTTTTTCCTTCTTTTAATACTTTTGCAGCTATTTTTAAAGTTTCTTTTAAATTTTTATTCATATCAACTAAGATCACATTTCCATTGTGGGCTAAATATTTTTTTATTTTTCCTTCAAAGTGGATATTTATTGCTAAGAAGTATGTGTTCTTTAAAATATCTTTTGGCAAGGTTTGTCCAAATGCAAATGCATCTAACATACTTTGATGATTCCCTACATATATTACAGGAGATTCTTTTTGAAGCTTTTCTATATTTCTTTCTAATTTTATATAGTGATTAAATATTGGTTTTAAAACAGTCGTAATTGGTAGAACAGCTTTCGATGTAGGCATATCTACCTCTACAGGCTCTTCAAATATTTTTTTCCAATTTACTTCACCCTCTTCAAAACTTCCACCTTTTTCTCTCACATATTGACAAAGAGCTTCTACTGTTTTTATTCTTGCAAAATCTTCTTCACCAATCTCTACTCCAAATGTATTTTGAATATATGTTATAATTTCTACTATATCCAACGAATCCAATCCTAAATCAATCTCTAAATGTGATTCTGGAATTATATCTATTCCATCATGTAAAGTTGAGATATATTTAGAAATCTGTTTAAACTCCTCTGAATTTATCTCTTTTGAAGTCGATACTTTCTTCTCAACCGATTTTTTTTCTAAAACTTGACTATCAGTTTCATTTCCATTAACTTTTGCAGTAACTCCCGCTATTAAATCTTTCAACATAAACCTTCTTAATTTTCCTAGTTTCGTTTTTGGAAGTTCCTCTTTTACTATAACTATATCCAATATTTTTCTATAATTAGGAGCTGTAACATTATATTTATCAATAACTTCCCATTTTATAGCATCTTTAGTATTAGCTATTCCCCTCTCCTCTAGAACTTTGAAATTAGGATAAACTATTGCTATTAAATGTTTTTGATATTCTGTAACTGCAACCTCTTCAATTAAATCTGTTTCTTTTATAATTTCAGCTTCTACATCTGATGGATTAATATTCTTTCCATTTGATAAAACAATCATCTCTTTTTTTCTTCCGATTATTTTTAGATGGTCTCCATCAAATTGTCCTAAATCTCCAGTATGGAACCACCCTTCTTCATCAATTGCTTCAGATGTAGCTTCTGGTTTATTATAATAACCTTTCATTACATTTCTACCCTTAACCACAATCTCACCATCAGTTTCTAGTTTTACTTTTACTCCAGGTAATGGTACTCCTACAGTTCCCGGAATGATGTTATCAATCCTATTAAAAGAAATAATTGGGGACGTTTCTGTCAATCCATATCCTTCAAGCATTTTGAATCCGAATGCATTAAAATCCTCACATATTTCCTTATCTAACTTCGCTCCTCCTGAAACCAAGAAGTTTATATTTCCTCCAAATGCTTCTTGAATTTTTTTGAAGATTATTTTATTTAATGGAATTATATTTAAAGATTTACAAATATTAAATAACTTATAAGTAACAGGACTACTCTTTATTTTCCCCATTATACCTTTATGGAACATCTCCCATACTCTAGGTACACCTATAACAATAGTAATTTTATATTTTTGTAAATTTCTTTTTATAGCTTCTGAAGAAAGCTCATCTAAAATCACAACTAAACATCCAAAGCTTAAAGGCATTAATACTGTAAACGATAGTGGTAGTATATGATGAAATGGTAATAATGCCAGTAATCTGTCTTCAGCACCAACCATTTTTATCTCTTGAATTGCTTCAACATTAGACATTATATTATCAAACGTTAACATTACTCCTTTAGGATTTCCTGTAGTTCCTGATGTATACAGCATAACTGCTATAGCTTCTTTTTCTAAGCATTCAATAGCTACATTTTCTATTTTCATCTCTTTTTTTATATCAATTTCATCTACATTTAAAATAATTATATCTGAATTTGAATCTGCTTTTGCTGCTTTTACAACCTCTATGTTTTCATTAGATGTTATTATATATTTAGGATGAGAGTCATTAAAAACATAACTTAATTGCTCTGGATTATAACTCGCATCTAAATTTGTACACGTTCCTTTTTTATCCCACACTCCTAAAACAGCAGCCATATATTCTGGTCTATTCTCCATAAACACAACAACTCTATCTTCTTTTTCTATATCTAATAACTCAGAATATATTTTAGCCATTTTAATAAGCTCATAATAAGAATATTCTTTATCTTTATAAATTACTGCAGTTTTTTTTCTATCATATATAAAATTCATAAACCTCAATCCTCCCTATCTTTATGAGAAATAACAACCTATTTTATAATAACTTACACTAATTGTCCACTTTTTCCTTTTCAGATGTTGACTTTTGAACATTTATGAAGTAGTATTGATTTAAAATACTAAGGAGGTTTTTTATGTTAGATGAATTACTATTTAAAACTCGTTCTTATAGAACATTTGATTCAACAGAGATTAGTTTTGAGGTTTTAGAGAAAATAGTTAGTGCCACTAGATTAGGTGGATCAGCTAGAAATAGTCAAACTCTAAGATACACTTTAGTCAACTCTCCAAGTTTATGTCATAAAATATTCCCTCACACTGCTTGGGCTGGAGCTATCCCTTGGAGTCCAACTTTAGAAGAGGGACCTAAAGCTTACATTCTAATTAGTACTTTAAAAGATTCTCCTCTATCTCCTATAACTTTAGGAATGGATATTGGAATAGCTTCTCAAAATATACTTCTAAAAGCTACTGAACTTGGTTTTGGGGGATGTTTAATTGGTTCTTTTAATAAAATGGAAGTTCCACAAATTCTTGATTTAGATACTGAAAAATACTCTCCACAAATTCTTGTGGCTCTAGGAAAACCTACAGATAAAGTAATCCTTACTGAAGGAACTGAAGGTAATTTAAAATATCATAGAGATTTGGAAAATAATATTCATTACGTTCCTAAGTTACCTCTAAAGACTCTAATTCTAAAAAAATTCTAGGAGGTTTAAATTATGAAAAAAATAATAACTTCTATTTTTATTCTAGGATCTTCTTTTGCTTTTGGTAACGAAAGTCCCACAATATCAGTCACTGGAACAGGTACAATTTCAGGAAAACCTGATACTTTTTCTCTTATAGCTACTGTAGAGACTTCAAATAAAGAATCTGGAGTTGCCATTGATGAAAATACAAAAATTATAAAAGACACTATTAACCTTTTGAAAAAAACAGGCTTAAAAGACAACAATCTAAAAACTGAAAATTATACTTTAAATTATAGAGTTGACTATAACAATTCAAACAATTCGAGTAATGAAATGAAATATTTTGCTAGAAATCAAATTAAAATAACAAGTAGTGATTTAGAAAAAGCTAGCTCAATTTTAACAGCTCTGAACAAAGGTGGAGTAAATAATATAGGTGAAATCAATTTCTACATCGCAGATAGAAAAGAACTTGAAGATATGGCTTATAAATTAGCTTATAATGATGCTAAAAACAAAGCTACACTTATTGCTAATTTAGAAAATTTAAAAATTAGACCTAAAAATATTGATTTGAGTTTTACCTCACCTAGACCTCTTCCATTTATGCTTGATAGTTCATTTAAAGGAGATACTGCTCCTGTCCCTGTAACTATTCCAAGTAATATTGAGGTTACTGCTAGCTTAAACGCTACTTTCTATATGGAAAATTAATTCTAATAAAAACCAATAAAGCTAGACGAGTTGAAAGTTTTCAACTTGTCTAGCTTATTTTAAACGCCATAATATAAATTTATTTCAGAATAAAAATCTAAAATCACTTGAAAAATAATCATAATAAAAAATATAACTGTCGCAAAGAATAAACTTGTTCCACACTCTTTATCTTCAGGCTCAAACTCATATTTTTCTAATTTTTTCTTAGCTCTATTATAATAAATATCATTTGCTTTAAACCCTACAAATATTCTTATTAGAAAAACTAAAAAAACTCCACCCATATAAAACTTTGTTTTTATAAGCACTAAAAAAATTAATAGATTTATAATTAGATTTATAATTAAAAATATAATAGCCCAATCATACATTTTTCTATAAGCAAACCATAGAGTTTCAAATAAAAATGCAGCAAAATTAAATTTAATTTTATTGTTTCTCCAAACTTCTAAGTAGTATTTTGAATTAGCTCTGACAAAGTCTTCTAAACTTCCTAAATGTTTATCTACATAATCTATTCTATTTTCCATGGCTCCTCCTCTAATAATTAAAAGTCTTGGTTAAAATAGTTTATTCTCTTCTTAAACATTTTACTCAGCATATGCTCCTTATCCTTATTTTTTATATAAAAACTTTCTATTTTTTTTAAAGAATTAAAATCTCTAAAACCATAGGCCATTATTGCTAAATCTCTTATTTTTAAACTAATATCAAATTCACCTTTTATTTTTTGCACACTATCTTTTTTCATAGAGTATACTCCAGTATTTTCAACTATATGATCATCTTGAACATAGACAGCTATCTCCTCTCCATCTAACAGTTCCTTTGAAAGTCTCAGCAAAACTTTTTCAACTCTTAAAATTCTAGCTTGAACTTTATTTTTTACACTTTTCTTCAGATTATTTTCACTTTTAAAATAATCTTCTAAATATGTGTTTTCAGGTAAAATTATTTCTAATTCTGTTGCATAATCCTTATATCCATAAATAACTGACAGTAAACTTTCTAAAGCAGCTCTTTCTTTAAAAAGTAGCTCTTTTATAACTATTTTCTCACCCTTCAATATACTCATATATCCATTTATTTTTCCAGAAATATCGTAACTCAAATAAACAATTCCCTCTTCAATAAAAACTTCTGATAAAATCTTTTTATAGTCCTCCTTTTCTCTAGCTACGCTTATATAAAAATCTTTTGATATCTCTGCATAGAACTCCTTTAAATCTATCAAAAGCTTCTCATCATATTCCTCTTCTGAAATTTTTTCAACTCTAAAAATTTTTTTCATATCTTCTAATTTAAAAAATGGCAATTCGTACTTAGATAGTTTTGATATAAAGCCAAAGCCAAATCTTTCATAAATATTTTTATCAATTGGAGTCAAATAAAGAAATTCTTCACCATACTCATAGGCTTCTTTCAAAGTTTTTAGAAGAAGTGATTTCATAACTCCCTCTCCTCTTTTTTCTGGAGTTACTCCAAGCCCAACAAGATAACGACCTAAAAATCTATCTCTATCTATCCATATATGATAATAATTTTGATATAGCATTCCTATTAATTTCTGATCTTCTAAAAATAATCCTGTAGTTTTCTCTTTATAAACTCTTTCAAAATACCAGTTAATATAGTCTATATCATCTTGAAAAAGGTCTCTCCACATTTTTTTCAATCTATTTTCTAACACGCCTCTCACCTCTTATAGAAGAAAAGGTGAGTATAATTTTCTTATCTCACCCTTCATAATTTTTATCTATTTTTTACATAACTATATAATGATTTTACTCCTACACCTGTTGCACCTTTTTTAACCCATTTAACACTACTGTTGAAAGATGTTCCTGCTATATCCATGTGTGTCCAAGGTAATCCCTCTGCAAATCCTTCTAAGAACTTAGCAGCTGTTATAGATCCTCCCATTCTTCCACCTGTATGCTTTATATCTGCAACTGTTGATTTTAATTGCTCTGCGTACTCTTCAAATAAAGGCATTCTCCAAACTTTTTCACCGTGTAATCTACTTGCTTTTTCTATCATAGAGTATTTTTCATCACAATTTGAAAATACACCTGTTGTAAGACTTCCTAAAGCAACCATTACAGCTCCTGTTAAAGTAGCTATATCTACAATTTCAGTAACCTTTTCATTTCTAACTGCATATGTTATAGCATCTGCTAAAGCTAGTCTTCCCTCTGCATCTGTATTTATAATCTCTACTGTTTTCCCATTCATAGATTTTATAATATCTCCAGGTCTATAAGCGTTTTCATTTATCGCATTTTCACAAGCTGGAACAATTGCAATTACATTTCTTTCAACTTTTTCTGCAGCAATAGCACACATAGCACCTATAACTGAAGCTGCTCCAGCCATGTCACTTTTCATTTCAAACATAGAATCTGCAGGCTTTATACAAAGTCCACCTGTATCATAAGTTAA
>DIXX01000093.1:8845-9136 GCA_002428805.1 Cetobacterium sp. UBA6069 | reverse complement strand
GACGCTCTTCCTACAGCTAACAATAGATTCATATCTAATCTTTCGATGTCATTTTCATCTAAAATCTCTACTTCGAATCCATATTCTGCTCCTAAATCTACAACTTTTTGAGCTAAAGTAACTGGATTAATAACATTTGCTGGTAAATCCACTAAATCTCTAGCTATATCTGTAGCTTCTGACAATACTATTGTTTCTGTAATATCTCTTTCATGGCCAGCTAAGAATAGCTCAACCTCTAGCTTATCAGCTTTTTTTTCTTTAAATGTATCAAACGAATAATTTACATTG
>DIXX01000093.1:0-8590 GCA_002428805.1 Cetobacterium sp. UBA6069 | reverse complement strand
ATTAAAATAGTTCCTTTCTCTTTAGATAAAAACTCAAACATCACCTCTCTATAGATATCATTAGTAAACTCTTTCTCTTTTCCCATTCCAACAAAAGCCATTGAAACTAGATGCTCTCCCTCTATAAAATCTACTCTTAATGACTCTCCTTTTTTACCTGAGAACTCTTTTTTATCTATTAATTTTTTTATTAAATCCCTATTCCCTGCTGAAATATGGTCACAAATTTCAACTCCACCATCAAATACTAAAGCAACATTTAAATCATAACTTTTTTCTAATTTGTTAACAATTTTAAACATAAACCCTCCTATACTTTTAGATTATTTTAAATACTATATTTTTTCAAAAATTTAATTGGTTGATAAGATAATTTTGCCTCTCTTAAACCTAAGCTTCCAAAATCGTCCTCTCTATTTATAAATTCAACATCAGAAAACTCTTCTCTAGCTAAAAGCATATTTATCATCTGATAACTTCCGATATATTCAAAATCACCTTTTTCTATATGAACTACTGCCATATTTTCTGTTAGTTTTTCACCTATAGCGTAAGCTACAACTTTATTATCGACCTTTAAAACCACACCTCTTAAATCTAACTTTTCATAATTATTTAAAAGCTGTTCTATTCCCAACGTTTCAGATAAAATTATTTCATCATCTTTTCTACCTTCACTCCATTTATTTTGAAACTCTCTAACATCTTCGATATTAACATCTGAAATTTTTTCATAGGTATAGTTATATGTTTTTATAAATTTATTTACCTTATTTTTCTTTGAAGAGAACTTTCTTCCTTTTAAGTATGCTAAATCTTCTCTTAAATATATATAATCAAAAGAATCTCTCTCCTCTTTTAATTCAAATTCATTTTTCAAAAGCTCGTTGTATTCCTCTGGAATAAAAACTATTTTTCCGTTACTATTTTTTATCCATCTAAAGGCCTCTATTATCTTCTCTTCATTATTATCTTTTGAAATCGGAGCAAAATAATATTCATCTTCTTGATAATATCCCCTTATATAAAGAACATCTTCTTTTATTGTATATTCTATATTTTCACTAAAACTCCATAAATAAAAATTAGTAAAGTTTAAATCTGATGTCTCAAATCTATTTTCTAAATATTCGTCAATTTCAGCTTTACTTTCTGTTGATAACCTCTTCCAGTTCATTATTCTACACCGCCTTTATATACTATTAAAAGTATATAACAATACCTTATCAATTGTCAATCAGTTGTAAAATTAAAAAGAGCCAGAAATCTGACTCTAACTTTTAATTCATCTCTTCTAATCTTCTTATTCTTTCTGCTGTGCTTGGGTGTGTACTAAATAGACTCGCCATCTTATTTCCTGCTAAAGGAGATACAATAAACATATTCTCTGTTGCTGGTACAGCATCCATTGGAATCCTTGTTGAATATGACTCTAATTTTCTTAAAGCGTTTGCTAAATATCTTGGATTTCCTGAAACTTTTGCTCCAAAATTATCTGCTTTATACTCTCTGCTTCTTGATATAGCCATTTGAATTAACATTGCCGCTAATGGTGCAAATATAGTAATAGCTAAAAGTCCAAAGATACCACCATTATTATCCTCGTCATCTCTTCTTCCTCCACCAAAAATCGCAGCCCACTTTGCCATGTTTGCCATATATGCAATTGCTCCTGCTAATGTTGCAGCAACACTTTGAATCAATATATCTCTATTAGAAACGTGTCCTAACTCATGAGCTATAACACCTGATAGCTCGTTATCGTCCATCAACTCCACTAATCCTCTTGTAACAGCTACTGCTGCATGATGTGGATTTCTTCCTGTTGCAAATGCGTTTGGTTGACTTTCATTTATCATATAAACCTTTGGCATAGGAAGTCCTGCACTCTCTGATAATTTTTTAGTTATCCAATACACTTTATGATTTTCTGGTAACTCCTGTGCTCTATACATAGATAACACAATTTTATCACTAAACCAGTACGATACAAAGTTCATCATTCCTGCAAAAACTAAGGCTATTGTCATTCCATTTCTTCCACCTACAGCTCCACCTATAAACAGCAATAGGAAAGTCATTACTAGCATTAATATAAATGTTTTAAATCCTTGCATTTTAAACCTCCAGATTTTTTTTCGACTTTTCTATAAAATACCACACTTTTTATATTTTGTAAATAATAATGCCTCTATATATCTATTCTCTATTTTTTTACTCAAGTTGATTTTTTCTCATAAAAATATTATACTTTATATAGCTTAACAATAAAAAATAAAAGGAGAGTTCCATGAAAAATTTAGTTATGAAAACCTCTATAAATTCATACGACATTCTTATTGGACAAAATACAATAAATAGACTTAATGAGTTTACTGAAAACTATGATAAAATACTACTTTTAACAAATAATACTATTGGAAATCTATATGCTCATAAAGTTTTATCTAATTTACCAAAAAAGAAAACTTATACATATAAAATTGAAGATGGTGAAATTCATAAAAATATGGATACCACTATGGAGATCTATTCATTCTTAATAGAAAATAATTTTTCTAGAAATTCTTTAATTATCTGTCTTGGCGGTGGGGTTGTTTGTGACCTTGGTGGCTTTATTGCATCTACTTTTATGAGAGGATTAGACTTCCTACAAGTTCCAACATCTTTGCTAGCACAAGTTGATGCTAGTATTGGTGGAAAGGTGGCAATTAATCACTCTCTTGGGAAAAACTTAATCGGATGCTTCAAGCAACCCATAGCTGTTATTATTGATATCGATTTTTTAAAGACACTTCCGCAATGCCAATTTAAATCTGGAATGGGGGAAGTTATAAAACACAGTATAATCTCTAATGATAAATCTTATCAAAACTTTCTAGTTGATTCTTATAGAGAGATTTTAAAGTTAAAACCCGAAGTTTTAATCGAAATGATATACACGTCTTGTAAAATAAAAAAAGATTTTGTTGAAAGAGATGAGTTTGAAAAAGCTGATAGAGCATTTTTAAATCTTGGACATACTTATGGACATGCTTTAGAAACTCTTTTTGATTATGAGCACATGTCTCATGGAGAAGCAGTTGCAAAAGGAATTATCTTTGAGCTTCAAATATCTAAATTTTTAGGTTTTGCAAACGATAACTATATAAACTCAATCGTTGAACTTTTTAAACTTTATAGGATTGATTCAACTCCGATTAATATAGATGAAGAAACTTTAATAAACGTAATGAAAAAAGACAAAAAAAATAGTCACAGTAAAATTAAGTTTATTATTGATAAAAATGGAACTTTTGAAAACTTAGCTGTTGAAAAAGATGTAATTTTAGAGGCTAATAGACATTTCAAAAATAGGATTTTAAAAGGTGTTATCGATATTGGAACTAACTCATGTAGAATTTTTATTGCTGAAGTGGAGAAGTCTAATAATAAAATTGAGATAATAACTCCTATTTTCAAAGACTTAGAAGTTTCAAGACTTGGAAAAAATCTAAATCAAACAGGTGTACTTTCTAAAGAGTCAATCGAAAAAACATATGAAATCATCAAAAGATTTAAAGAAAAATCTGATTCTATGGGTGTAACAGAGCTTATTGCTTTTGCTACCGCTGCAACTAGAGAGGCTAGTAATGGAAGTATGTTTGTACAAGGCATAAAAAATGAATTTGATATCAACACTCTAGTTATTCCTGGTGAAATTGAAGCAAAATTGAGCTTCAATGGAAATAGTAATATCTATAGAGAAAAAATTGCTACTATCGATGTTGGTGGAGGAAGCAGTGAAATAACTATTGGAAACTACAATGGGATTGATTATGTTAAAAGCTTCCCAATAGGAGTTGTAAAATTAACTGAAATGTTCTTTGCAGGTGAAAACTACAATGAAGAGACTCTACTTTCAGCTCGTAATTATTTAAAAGGGTTCTTTAATGAATTGAGTAAGTTTGGTCAGAATTCATTTAAAATTATTGGAGTTGCAGGAACTGTAACTACAAATGTAAGCATTGTTAAAAGACTTCCTAAATTTATAGAAAGTGAAGTTAATGGTCATGTTCTTACCAAGCTAGATTTAGAGGAAAATCTTTTCCTGTTTTTAAGTAAAAATTTAGACGATCGTAAAAAAATAATTGGATTAGAACCTAATAGAGCTGACGTAATTATTGCAGGAAATCTTATTTTACTTACACTATTAGAAATTTTAAATAAAACTAGTATCACTGTCTCTACTGTTGATAATTTAGAAGGCGGTATGGTATTAAACATATAAATATGGTATAATTTAAAAATTCATTTATATACATAATTAAGGAGGTAAGAATGAAACTTTTATTAGATAGATGCTCAATCGGTGGTTGAGCAAGCAAAATAGGACCGGAGGTTCTTTCGAATTTATTAAAAAATCTTCCAAGTGTGGAAGATAAAAATCTTATTGTAGGATTTGAAAAATCAGATGACGCTGCTATATACAAAATAACAGATGATATAGCTTTAATACAAACTCTAGATTTCTTCACTCCTATGATTGATGACCCATACATATTTGGGCAAATTGCTGCTGCTAACTCTCTGAGTGATGTTTACGCTATGGGTGGAGAGCCTAGAACAGCAATGAATATCGTTTGCTTCCCTGAAAAAGAAAATATTGAAATCTTAGGTGAGATTTTAAGAGGTGGAGCAGAAAAAATAGCTGAATCAGGTGCTGTCCTAAGTGGTGGACACTCTATTCACGATCCAGAAATAAAATATGGATTATCTGTAACTGGATTAGTTCATCCAGATAAAGTTTTAAAAAATTATGGTTCTGAAGAAGGAGATGTTTTAATCATTACAAAACCTTTAGGAACTGGTATTATCTCAACAGCAACAAAAGTTGAAACTTTGCCTGAAGACGTAAAAAGCGAATGGATTGAAGTTATGACTACTTTAAACAAATACTCTGCTGAGATTATTAAAAATTACCCTGTATCAGCATGTACAGATATTACTGGATTTGGATTTTTAGGTCATGCCTACGAAATGGCTGTAGCATCTGAAAAAACATTCACACTAGAGGCAGAACTTATTCCATACATAGATATTGCAAGAGATTTTGCTAAAGAGTTTTACATAAACTCTATGGGACAAAAAAATAGAAACTACTTAAACGATAAAGTCGATATATCCTCTGTTCCATTCTGGCTACAAGAGATTATGTTAGACCCTCAAACTTCTGGTGGATTACTATTCTCTCTACCTTCAAAATATGCTGCAGAAGTTATGGAAAAACTGAATAACTTAAAAATAAAATCAGCTTTAATTGGAACTGTTGATAAATTTACTGGAAAATATATTGTAGTTAGATAAGGGGAAAAATATGAATAATAAACAAACTCTTTTAAGAAACCTACCAAAAGTAGATAAACTAATTGATTTACTGCTAGAGAAAGAGTTTTTTAAAGACAAACCTTATAAAGAGATTTATGATGCTGTAAATGAAAGCATCAATCTTTTTAGAAAAAATATTTTAAATGAAACTATCTCTAGCTATTCGTTAGATGATATTGAAACTGAAATTACTAAGTCGCTTTCAAAGAGTTTAGAGTTTAATCTGAAAAGAGTTATAAATGGAACTGGAACTATTTTACATACAAACCTTGGAAGAGCTCTATTTTCTAAAGAGTTAATTGATCACCTTTCTAACTCGTTAGCTGGATATAGTAACTTAGAATTTGATTTAAAAACTGGAGAAAGAGGAAGTAGATACTCTCATGTTGAAGGACTTATAGCTAAAGTTACTGGAGCAGAAGCTGCCCTTGTTGTTAATAACAACGCTGCTGCAGTTATGCTTTGCTTGAATGAATTTAGTAAAAATACCGAAGTAGTTATATCTAGGGGTGAACTCGTTGAAGTTGGAGGATCTTTCAGAATCCCTGACATAATGGAGTTATCAAATGCTAAATTAGTTGAAATTGGAACTACAAATAGAACTCATCTAGTAGATTATGAGAAAGCTATAAATGAAAATACATCTATGCTTTTAAAAGTTCATACATCTAACTATCATATTTCTGGATTCACAAAATCGGTCTCTAATAAGGAGATTGCTGATTTAGCTAGAGAGAAAAATATCATTTCAATGGAGGATTTAGGTAGTGGCGTTCTTGTAGATTTCGCTAAATACGGCGTTAGAAAAGAACCTACTATTCATGATTCTATCGAATCTGGAATGGATTTAATAACTTTTAGTGGAGACAAGCTTCTTGGTGGGCCTCAATGTGGTGTTATTATAGGTAAGAAATCTTTAATAGATAGACTTAAAAAAAATCAATTTTTAAGAGCTTTTAGAGTTTGTAAAATGACTATTACTGCATTAGAGTTTATTTTTAAACAATACTGTGATGAAAAAGTTGCAATCGAAAAAAACCCTACTTTAAATAGAATCTTAGAACCTTTGGAAAATGTTTTAGATAGAGCTAATATCTTAAAAAACCTTTTAGAAGGTATAGATATCAATTGTGAAGTTATTAAGACATCTGCTATTATAGGTGGAGGGTCAATGCCTGATGCTAGTATTGATAGCTATGGTGTCCTTATAAACTCACTAGATTCTGTACAATTAGATAGATTCTTTTTAAAGGCTTCTACACCAATTGTAGGTAGAATTCAGAATAACCATTTTATTATAGATTTAAAAACTATTCACAGTGATGAATACTCTCTTATTCTAAATAGTTTTAAAGCTTTTTTAGAAAGTAGAAATTTATGAAAAATTTAGTTATAGGAACTGCTGGTCATATTGATCACGGAAAAACAACTTTAGTAAAAATGTTAACAAATATTGATACTGATAATCTAAAAGAGGAAAAAGAAAGGGGCATGACCATAGATCTTGGTTTTGCCCCTCTCCTTACACCTGATGAAGATATAATAAGCATCGTTGACGTTCCAGGACACGAAAAATTTATTAAAAATATGGTTGCTGGGGCTAAAGGAATTGATTTTGTTCTTTTTCTTATAGCGTGTGATGATGGAATTATGCCACAAACTATTGAGCACAAAGAGATTTTAAAACTACTAGGGGTTGATAAAGGCATTCTTGTCTTATCCAAAAGAGATTTAGTCAGTGATTTTAGAGTTTCAGAATTAAAAACTGAAATCTCTCAAATTTTTTCAGATGGCTATTTTGATAATTTTCCAATTGTTGAAGTTAGCTCTAAGAATCACAAAAGTTATAAAACCCTTTATAATACTATTATCTCTGAGCTAAATTCTTTTTCAAATTCTGAAAAAGATAATCTTAATACCTCTGCTTCTTTTAGATTAGATATCGATAAAATCTATTCCCCTAAAGGGATTGGAACTATTGTTAGTGGAACATCTATTGGAAGTATTCGAAAAAATGATATTTTAACACTTTTTCCACAAGGACAAAAAATTAAAGTAAAAGGCATCCAAGTTCATGGTAAAGAGGTTGACGAAGTTTTTTCTCATCAAAGATGTGCTCTTAATCTTAGCAGTATAAATGCAAAAGATATTAAGAGGGGGAATATTCTTAGTAATAGTTCATCCATCCTCTGTACAAAAATATTAGATGTTTTATTTTCTAAAATATCTAATGATAACATTCCAAAAAATAATACGAAAATAAGATTAAATATCGGAACTGCTGAATATTACGGGAAATTAAAATATCTTAAAGATGAGTTTTCAGATTTTATTTTTTTTCAATTGATAATGGATGAATATATAAGTATCGATTTTAATGATATTGGAATCTTAAGAAGTCTTGCTCAATCTGAATTATTAGGTGGTATTCGTGTTTTAAATCCAAATGCTGTTCCAACTAAAAAAAATAATCTAAAATATTTAAGAAAGTTAAATTATTTATTAAATAGAACAATAAATTTATCAGAATATCTATTAGATATTGAATCTTTTGTGTGTGTTGAAAAATTAAAAAAAGAATTTAATTTAAAAAATATAGATATTTCTAACTACAATGATATTCTTTTATTCAATGAAGAAAATTTATTAATTCATAAAAATAATTTTGAAAAAATAAAATGTGATATTTTACTTTATCTAGAGAGTTTCCACAAACAGAATCCTTTAAATAATGGAGTATCGTCAGCTACTATCAACAGTATATTTTTTAATAATATCAATTTAATTAAACTTTTTTCAGAATCTTTTAAAGAGTTAGATGGGTTTATATCTTTAAAAAACTTTAAAGTTAAGCTATCGAAAGATGAAAAGAATATGAAAGATGAGATATACTCTATTTTAAAAAAAGAAAAGTTTAATGGGATTAACAAAAAAGATTTAGATAATCTCTTTAAAAATAAATTGTTTAAAAAGATTTTTATATACCTTTTAAATAATAACTTTATAATCGAGATTGGTGATATTTTTATTTTAAATGGTTTTTATAAAGAAGCTTTAACTCAATTAAATCTCTTTTTCAATAACAATGACAAAATTACTCTTGCTCAATTTAGAAATATTTTAAATTGTAGTCGGAAAATCGCTTTAATATATCTTGAGGAGTTCGATAGTAATAAAATCACTAAAAAAATAGATGATTATAGAGTTTTATTATAGTTCAAAA
>DIXX01000034.1:28765-46407 GCA_002428805.1 Cetobacterium sp. UBA6069 | reverse complement strand
TCGAATCCAGCCACCCCAGCCATTTGCCTAGATAGCTCAGTTGGCTAGAGCACCCGGTTCATACCCGGGCGGTCGAAGGTTCGAATCCTTTTCTAGGCACCATTTAAGAATTTTAAGCACAGAGTTATCTGTGCTTTTTTTTTATTTCCAATAACTTTTAATCTTATCATTAATTCTTTTAGTTATATCGAGTGTATTTTCGTTGCAGATTAACTCAGAGATAAGACATACTGATTTAGCTCCTCTAGATAAAACTTCATCTAAATTATGTTCTTTAATTCCGCCGATAACAGTATAAGGAAGGTCTATATTTTTTTCAACCTCTTCTAAAAATTTAAGTGTCAATGGATTTCCAGCATCTTTTTTAGTGTCGGTATGAAAAATAGGTCCAACCCCAATATAATCAGCTCCATTTTTTACAGCTAATCTCGCTTCATCTAGATTATGAGTTGAAATTCCAATAATTTTATTTTTTCCTAAAACTTTTCTAACCTCTTCAATTGGTAAGTCATCTTGTCCAATATGAATTCCATCAGCGTCTAAGAGGATGGCTATATCAAGATGATCATTAACGATGAATACTGCGTTATATTTTTTTGCTAACTCTTTTAATTCAAGCCCTTCTTTAAAAAGTTTTTTCATATCTCTACTTTTTTCTCTATATTGTATAATTTTTACACCGCCTTGCAGTAGTTCTTCGCAATAAACTAAAAAATCTTTATTCTTACTACATTCAGAATCTGTTATAGCATAAATTCCTGTGGGCAACTCAAATTTGTTCATAAAAACCTCCATCTATTCTTTTTTATAATAATATTATACCAAAATATAAAAAAATAAAATAAAATATTCTTTTTTTTATTAAAAATGATATAATAATTTCAAAAATTTGGGGAAGGGTATAATTATGAAACGAGAGATATTCAAGTATTTAAAGTTAATCTTTGGTATTTTATTATGTTCATTGGGAGTGGTAATAATTTTAAATTCGAATTTGGGGTTGTCACCTTGGGATGTTTTAAATCAAGGGTTGAATAAAACTATAGGAGTAACATTAGGAGAAGCAAATTTATTAGTAGGGGCTGTTGTGGTTTTAGTAAGTATATTCTTGAGACAACCTATAGGAAGTGGTACTATTATAAACTTTTTATTGGTAGGAGTTTTTATGGATATTTATGTATATTTAGATATAGTTCCTAAAGGAGAGGTTTTACTAGAGAAAATTCTGATTCTGATTATTGGAATATTTGTATTCAGTTATGGTTGCTACACATATATATCTACAGGATTAGGATGTGGACCTAGAGATGGGTTGATGATGATCCTAACAAAAAAATTAAAGTACCCTCTTTGGAAAATAAAAACGGCTATTGAAGTAGTTGTTCTTACAATAGGATATTTTTTAGGTGGAACAGTGGGAATAGGAACAATAATAGCATCGGTTTGTGTAGGACCCTTGATACAATATTTCTTTAAAATGAATAATCAAGATATAAAACTTTTAGAGCATAGAAGTGTTATTAGAGAGTTTCAATTTTTAAAAAGAAAAGTTTTGAAATAAATAAAGGACTGAATTATCAAAAGATACTTCAGTCCTTTTTGCTTTTTTCTGTAATTCTATTTGAAAAGAGAGTGTAAATAAACTGAATAAACAGTTAAAAACAGTAAACCGTGGATTCTGTTTAGTCTATACTTTCTAAGAACAAAAAGTAGAAGTAAAAGCGATGAAACTATATTTAGGATTAAATCGATAAAAGCACCAGAGCTGATATCAATAGGTGATATTACAGTCGAGACTCCTAAAATAAGGAATGTGTTGAAGATATTTGAACCCACAACATTTCCGATAGCAATATCAGTATTTTTCTTAAATGCAGCAATTACAGAAGTAGCAAGTTCAGGAAGAGAAGTCCCTAGAGAAACTACTGTTATTGATATTACTCTTTCTGAAATTCCGAAGTTTCTAGCTAAATCAACAGCTGATTCAACTATAAATTTTCCACCGAAAACTAAAAGAACAAAACCAAGAAGTGTAACCCCCGCTGCTATAGGTAAAGTATAGTTTTTAACTTCTAACTCACTTTCCTCTCTATTTGTAACAGTTAAATAAGTGTTATATAGAAGGAATAGAACAAAGCATCCTAATAAAATAAAACCGTCAACTTTACTTAAGATCTCATTTTTAGATAAAACATAAGTTAAAACTGCTGCAAAAAGAGCAATTGGAATCTCATATTTTACAGTGTTTCTAGCAACTGTTAGTGGATAAATTAAAGCAGTTACTCCTAAAATAACAAGAACATTTATAATGTTACTTCCAATAACATTTCCTAAAGTAATAGCGGATTTACCGTTTAAAGCAGATATGACATTTACAACTAACTCTGGTGCAGATGTACCAAATGCCACTATAGTTAAACCTATAACTATATTAGGGATATTAAATTTTTTAGCTATTACTGAAGCTCCATCTACTAGAAAATTTGCTCCAAAGACTAAGAAAGTTACACCCAAAAGTAAAATAAATAATGATAACATAAACCCTCCTAAGTTAAACTAGACTTTTAATCCATTTATATGACGTTACACGAGGATATGACATCACACATTTAACAATCTCTTCTAAACAGATTATGAAGTATAGTGTTGTTATAGATAATCCAGGGATAAAATGTATTGCAGCAAATGCTAGCGGAATTCCAATAAACCAGATTCCGATCATCTCTACAGCGATTGCATAAACAACATCTCCACCACCTCTCAAAGTACCTATTACTTGTATAATAGCATAAAATCTTGCAGGAATAAAGAAGGCCATAGTTTTTAATACAACATTTACATTTTTAGCTGTTTCTGGAGTTATTTTAAATACTCCTGTAATAAATGGAGATACGAAGTAAAAAATTACTCCGATAACGATTCCAAGAAGAACTCCGAACTGAGAAATTTTTCTAGAGAGATCATAAGCCTCTTGTTTGTGTCCAGCACCAATTTTATTTCCAATAATTATTGCTGAGGCTGCTCCAATACCTATTCCAAATATATTAAACATATTGTTTATTGTAATGGCTATTTGCATAGTGGCAGTTGCATTTACTCCAAGTTTAGCATATGCTATTGAAAATGTTGAAATTCCAAGTATCCACATAATATCATTGAAGATAACAGGTGAAGCTATTTTGAAAAACTCTTTAAACTTTTGGATTGAAAGATTTTTATAACTATCAAATTTTGTAGCGATAATATTATCAAACTTATAGATTGCAAAAAGAATAAAAGCTAACTCCATAGTTCTAGAGATTGTAGTTCCAAGAGCTGCACCGGTAACTCCTAATCTAGGAGCTCCAAATTTTCCAAATATAAATAGGTAGTTTAGAATTCCGTTAAATACAATTCCAACAATACTTCCGTACATAGGTAGTTTTGTTTGGGCAGTACTTCTAAGAGCCATTGAGAATGCTAGAGTTATAGATGAAATAACATAACTTATAGCAACAGTTCTTAGATAACTAACACCAAGCTGTGTAACTGTTGGATCTTTTAAAAAGATGTGTATTATTTTTTCAGGGAATAAAACAGCTATACCAGCAAAAAATATTGAAACAACTACCGATATAAGAAGAGATAAATCTAAAAATTCATGTATTTTTTTTATATCTTTTTTTCCCCAAAGTTGTGACATGAAAATAGATGCACCCATTCCAATTCCTGCAACTGAATAGAAAAAAATCATATAGAATTGATTTGATAGACCTACTGCAGCGATTTCATTTTCACCAAGTTTTCCAACCATAATATTATCTAGTAGATTTAAAGATGCTGTGATTAAACTTTGTAGAATAATAGGAATAGCCAATGCCATAAGCATTTTAATAAAACTTTTTTCAAATTTAAATTTTTGAATCATATAACACTCCTTTACAAATTAAAGAGCAGATGGGTTATAAGCTGCCCATCTGCTCTTGTTATTTTAATTATTATTTTTTCTTTTTCACCTTAGACTTAACTTTTTTCTTTGGCTTTTTAACTCCTCTATCTTCTTTATATTCAATATAAGATTTTATGTGCTTATATTTTTCTATCAGAAGAGGGTTTTTTGCAACAGAGAATCCGAATTGTCCGATAGGTTTTTTAGACATCGGGAAGTACTCTCCGTGACAGTAGTTTATTAGATTAGCCCATTCAAAATGAATTTTACCTTTTTCATCAATAATGTTTTTATTGATGTGAGATCCAACAACTTCTGCTAAGAATAAATCGTGAGTACCTAGAGGTATAATCTGTTTAACCTTACACTCTATATTGATAGGGAAATCTTCTATGTAAGGTGAGCTTACATGATGTCCAGGCTTTGAAGTTAATCCAAGGTGTTTTATTTTATCTATATCTCTTCCAGAGATAACTCCACAATAGTCAGTTTCTCTAACTTGGAAAGTATTAGGTAGGTTAACTGTAAACTCCATACTTTCTTTTATATACTCATATGACAATCTTTCAGGTCTGATAGAGATTGAAAGCATTGGTGGATTTGTACAGATAGTACCTGTCCATGCAACTGTAAAAGCGTTTTCTTTACCATCTTTATTCTTAGATGTGATAACAACAGCTGGAACAGGATTTAAAACCACACTTCCTTTAAATAGTTCTTTAGTCATTTTATTCCTCTTTCTTTAAATATTTTATATTATCTCTTTATTATACATCAATAATTATTCGCTGTCTAGTTTCTAGAAACAAAAAAAGCTTGTAAAATTAAAAGAAACATTATATTAATATAGAATATTAAAAATAAAAAAGAGGTGAAAAAAATGAAAAGATTAAGATGTGATGTTGGCTTTGCTGACAGTCTACTATTTTTATTAGGATGGACACTGTTGGTTGTAATAACATTTGGATTGGCTTCGCCGTTCTTTTTATTCTCACTTATAAAGTTTATGATAAATAAAACCGTAATAGTGGAAGAATAATTGAGCAACTCAATAATTAAAAGGAGTGAAGAGTATGAAAAAATTATTAATAGTATCGGTATTTTCGGTATTAGTTTTATCGGGATGTTCTAATGTAGGTTCTAATACAATAGGATCGACAACAGTTGGAGCTGGAGCTGGAGCGCTATTAGGACAAGCGATAGGTGGAGATAGTAAAGCCACACTTTTAGGAGCAGGAATTGGAGCAGCGGCAGGGGCTTTAGTTGGATCGGTTCAAGATCAGACTCAGACAATAAAAGATGTGAATGGACAGCCGTATTACCAACAGCAGCCTCAGTATACTCAACCACAATATAATAATCAATACAATAATCAGTATAATAATCAACAAACTACAAAACCATATTATAGTCAACCTTACTAAAAAACCTCCATTTGGAGGTTTTTTTTATTCATCTCGGGCCTAATTGGTCAAATATAGATTCAAATGCGTTTTTTCAGTTTTATTTTTAAACATTAAATTTTAAAAATGATTGACTTGTACATTATCATTATGTATAATTATGATAAACATGTATAATATTAATGGTTCAAGAAGTTGATTAAAAGGAAAGACGAGGGAAAATCTCGCACGGTCCGGCCACTATAAGGAGAACGATAATGAAACATAAGAATATAATGGTTGTTGGGACATCTTCAGGAGCAGGGAAGAGCATAACAGTAACGGGCTTATGTAGAGCATTTTTTAAAGACGGACATACTGTATTACCCTTTAAATCTCAAAATATGGCACTAAATTCATATATAACAAAAGATGGACATGAAATGGGAAGAGCTCAAGCTGTTCAAGCGGTAGCGTGTGAGGTAGAGGCTCACTATATGATGAATCCCATTTTACTAAAACCGACTGGTGATAGAAGAATCCAAGTTATTGTAAATGGAAAATCTATTGGGAATATGGGTGGTTTAGAGTATGGAAATTATAAATCAGAGCTAAAAAAAGATATAATGCAAGCCTATGATTATATAAAAAATAATAGTGAAATATCTGTTGTTGAAGGAGCAGGAAGCCCCGTTGAATTAAATATAAAGCAGGATGATATAGTAAATATGGGGTTGGCCGAAATGATAGATGCACCGGTTATTTTAGTTGCAGATATTGATAGAGGAGGAGTTTTTGCTTCAATCTATGGAACGATATGTTTAATGGAGCCAGAAGAGAGAGCTAGAGTAAAAGGTGTTATTATAAATAAGTTTAGAGGAAATGTTGATATATTAAAACCAGGTTTAAGTAAAATAGAGGAGCTTACAGGAGTTCCAATTTTAGGAGTTATGCCATACTTTGAACTAGACATAGAGGATGAGGATGGTGTTACAGAAAAATTTAATCGAATAAAAAATAAAACAGGTGACATAAATATTTCTGTTATAAAATTGAAGCATATATCTAACTTTACAGATATAGATGCCCTTTCGATAAACGAGGATGTAAATATAAACTACGTTACATCTGCCCATGAGTTAGGGGAGGAAGATTTAATAATAATTCCAGGATCTAAAAATACTATAGATGACTTAAAAGATATAAAAGAGAAAGGAATAGCACAAGAGATTATAAAACTTTCTAGAAAAGGAGTTCCTATTATAGGTATATGTGGAGGATTCCAAATTTTAGGTGAAAGAGTTCTAGATCCTCACGGAATAGAGGGGGACATAAAAGAGCTAGCAGGTTTAGGACTTCTAGATATAGAAACTATTATGGAGAAAGAGAAGGTTACAACTCAATATTCTGGAGTGTTAAAAGGTGGTACTGGACTTTTAGAAGGAATGAATAGTGTTTTAGTAAAAGGATATGAGATTCATCAAGGTGTCACGTCTGGAAAAGAGATTTCATGTACAGATGATGATAGATTAATCGCAACTGTAAAAGAAAACATATTTGGAACGTATCTGCATGGAATATTTGATAATTCTGAGTTTTCTGATTTCATTTTAAATAAAATAAGAGAGAAGAAAGGTCTTGAAAGAAAAGAGTCTGAGATAGATTTTGATCAGTATAGACTTCGTGAATTGGATAAGCTAGAAAAAATATTTAGAGAAAATATTGATATGAAAGTTATTTATAAGATTTTGGAGGGTGAGCTATGAACTTTTTAGTAAAATTCATAATAGCGTACTGTTTAGATCTAGTTTTTGGAGACCCGTATTGGTTTCCACACCCTGTTAGATTGATAGGTGGATATATAAATTTTTTAGAAAAAAATATCTATAAATTTAATAATAAAAAATTCTGGGGAGCTATTCTAGCACTAGTTGTTATAACTACAACAGGAGTAGCTTCTTACTATATAGCTAAGACATCACAGTATTTAGAGATTTTCTTCCTTTACACAACTTTAGCAACGAAAAGTTTAGGAGCAGAGGGAATAAAAGTTTATAAAATTCTGAAAAGCGGAGACTTAGAAAAAGCTCAAAAAGAGTTGTCATATCTTGTGAGTAGAGATACGGGCGAAATGGATGAAGTTCAAGTTGTGAGAAGCACTATGGAAACTATAGCTGAGAACTCTGTGGATGGAATAATCGCACCGATGTTTTACGCTTTTTTGGGAAGCTTAATAGTAGTGGATGGAGTTTCTTTAGCTCTACCTTTAGCTATGGGATATAAAGCTGTAAATACTTTAGACTCAATGGTAGGATATAAAAATGAAAAGTATATAGATTTTGGAATGGCATCTGCAAAAATAGATGATTTTTTTAATTTAGTACCAGCTAGATTATCTGGAGTTTTAATTATTCCAATTGCAACTTTTCTTTTAGGAATGGGAATAAAAAGACCTTTACAAATATTTTTTAGAGATAGAAAAAATCATTCAAGTCCAAATTCTGGACATCCAGAAGCGTCTTTTGCAGGAGCTATAGGAGTTCAATTTGGTGGAAAAACAAGATATTTTGGAAAGCTTTATGAAAAGCCAACAATAGGAGATAAATTAAAAGAGTTCGAAAAAGAGGATATAAAGAAGTGTTATAAAATTATGTTTATGACATCTTTGGTGGGAGTAGTTTTATTTAGTGGTTTAATTCAGTTAGTATAAAGATAGGATGTGAGAACATGGATTTACATGGTGGAAATATTTATAAATTAAAAAGAGAGGGTGGAGTAGAGGTATTAGATTATAGCTCTAATATAAATCCACTTGGTGTTCCAGAAAGTTTTAAAAAGGCAGTTATAGAAAACTTTGAAGCTTTGGAAAAATATCCAGATATAGATTATGTAGAGTTGAGAGAATGTATAGCAGATTATAATGGATGTTCAATAGAGAATGTAATTGTAGGAAATGGAGCGACCGAGGTCTTATTTTTATATATGAAAGCCGTAAAAGCTAAAAAAGTTTTAATAATAGCCCCTACTTTTGCTGAATATGAAAGAGCTGCAAAAGCAGCAGGAAGAGATGTAAAGTTCTTTCCACTGAGTAAAGATTTTTTATTAGATGAAAATCTATTGATGGATTTTATAACAGATGAAGATGTAGTTGTAATGTGTAACCCGAATAATCCAACGGGAAAGTTTCAGGATTTAGATAAAATAGAGAGAATAGCTCAGTTTTTAGAAAGAAAAAATAAAAAATTATTTATAGATGAAGCTTTTATAGAGTTTGTGGATGGTTGGAAAGAGAAAACAGCCTTTTTATTGAAACATAAAAATATTTTTATTTTGAGAGCGCTTACTAAGTTTTTTGCTCTTCCAGGAGTTAGACTTGGTTATGGTTTAACTTTGGATGAGAATATTTTAGATGAAATAAAGAAAATAAGAGAGCCTTGGAGTGTAAATGGAGTAGCTGAGATTGCTGGAAAAACAATGCTCTTTGACAAGCTATATATCCATAAGACAGAGACTTGGATAAAAAAAGAAAAAATTCAATTTTACGAAGAGTTAAAAAGTTTAAAGGGAATAGAAGTTACACCAACAGAAACAAATTTTATTTTAGTTAAATTATTAAATGACGATGCTAAAAGTTTTAGAAAAAAAATGATAGAAAATGGTGTACTTGTTCGTGATGCATCTAATTTTGTTTTCTTAGACGAGAGTTATATAAGGCTTGCTATAAAAGATAGAAAAAGTAATGAGAAAGTATTAGAAGCTTTAAAGAAGGTGCTTCCAGAATGAAAGGATTCGTTTTAGCTGGAACAAGAAGTGGAATAGGAAAAACAACAGTTTCGATGGCTCTTATGTCAGCGTTTTCAGATGTCTCACCTTTTAAAGTGGGACCTGATTATATCGATCCAAGTTTTCATAAGTTTGTAACAGGAAATAATAGCTATAATTTAGACCTTTTTTTGATGGGAGAAGAGGGCGTGAAATATAGTTTTTTAAAGCATCATAAAGAGATTTCAATTGTTGAAGGTGTGATGGGACTTTATGATGGGCTTGGAAACTCTTTAGATAACTACAGTACTGCTCATCTTTCTAGGGTTTTAAATCTTCCAGTCATATTAGTGGTTGATGCAGTAGGAAAAAGTAGCAGTATCGCAGCAGAGGTATTAGGGTATAAAATGTTAGATTCAAGAGTGAACATTGCTGGAGTTATAATAAATAGAGTTAGCAGTGAAAAACTATACCTTATGTTAAAAGAAGCTATTGAAAGTTATACAGATATTCCTTGTGTGGGGTATTTGAAAAAAGATGAGAGCTTAGGAATTAGTAGCAGACATTTGGGATTGCTTCAAGCTGATGAGGTTCAAGATTTAAATGAAAAAAAAGAGTTATTAAAATCAGAGATAAGAAAAACTGTAGATTTTGAAAAATTAGAAAAGCTTATAGAGGTTGAAACTGAATTAGAATTTGATGACGTATTCAAAGAGCTAGATAACAAGTTTTTAGGAGTAAAGATTGGTGTAGCAAAAGATAGAGCGTTTTCGTTTTATTATGAGGATAATTTAGAGCTCTTAAAAAAAATGGGAGTCCAACTTATAGAGTTTTCACCGATAGAGGATGAAAAAGTTCCACAGGTCGACCTTTTATACTTTGGAGGAGGATATCCAGAAAATTATTTAGAAAAATTATCATCTAATAAATCGTTTAAGAATTCACTGCGTGATTTTCATCAAAATGGTGGATATATCTACGGAGAGTGTGGTGGATTTATGTACCTGAGTAAAGGAATAAAAACTTTAGATGAAAAGTTTTATCCCTTAGCTAACTTGATAGATTGTAGCACGAAAATGACAGGAAAATTATTTATAAGCAGATTTGGATATGTAGATGTTGAATATAAGAATTTAAAAGGTCGAGCACACGAGTTTCATTACTCTGGAATTGATGAAGTTGGAAAAGATGAAAGAGTGTTTAAGTTGAAAAAGATGGATGGAAGAGAGTGGCTTTGTGGCTATAAAAATAAAAATTTAATTGCAGGGTATCCACACTTACACTTTTTTAAAAATTTAGAGATACTAATTGAGATGTTAGAAGGAGCAAGAAGATGTCATATATAAAAAAACCGCAAGATATAGAGATTAGAAGTTTTGAGATAATCGAAGAGGAGTTAGGAGAAAAAGTTCATGAGTTTTCAGCACAACACCTTCCGGTGCTAAAAAGAGTTATTCATACAACAGCAGATTTTGAGTATGCCGATTTAATAGAGTTTTCTGATGACGCAGTGCAATCATGTTTAGAAGCTTTAAAAAAAGGTGGAAAAATATACTGTGATACAAATATGATTGTAAATGGACTTAGCAAAATTACGTTGGATAAGTTTAATTACTCTGCTTATTCATTGGTAGCTGATAAGGATGTTGCATCAGAGGCTAAAGAAAGAGGAGTAACAAGATCAATTGTAGGGATAGAGCATGCAGCAAAAGATAAGAACACAAATATATACTTAATTGGGAATGCACCAACAGCACTATTTAGATTAAAAGAGCTTATAGATTCAGGAGAGGTTGAAAAGCCAGCGCTAATCGTTGGAGTTCCAGTTGGATTTGTAGGAGCAGCAGAATCGAAAGAGATTTTACCTGGAAGTGGAATCCCATATATAATTGTAAAAGGAAGAAAGGGAGGTAGTCCAGTAGCAGTATCAATTCTTCATGGTATTTTATATCAGTTATATAAGAGAGAAGGGTTTTAATGGATAAAGAGTTAAAATCTGGATATACAACAGGAACATGTGCTACAGTGGCAGCTTTAGCAGCTTTAGATCTACTTTTGGAAAAAGAGATAGAGAATAGTTGCATATTTACAACTCTAAATGGAACGACAATAGAGGTTCCGATAGAGTCTAAGAAAAAATTGGATAATTGGGCAAGAGGTGTTGTAATTAAAGATGCTGGGGATGACCCAGATGTTACAAATGGTATAGAGATTGTTGCTAAGGTGAAAATTGTTGATGAGTTGCCAGATATAAAAAAAGCTCATAGATTTAATAATATACTTTTAGTTGGTGGAAGAGGAGTCGGTGTTGTCACTAAAAAAGGTTTGAAAGTTGAACCGGGAAAATCAGCAATAAATCCAGGCCCTCAAGAGATGATAGTAAAAGCATTAACTGAACTTTTGGAAAAACATGGGATGAGTCATACAAAATTACTCGTATATATATATGTTCCAAAAGGTCGTGAAAAAGCTTTAAAAACTTTCAATGGAAAACTTGGTATTTTAGGTGGTATCTCTATTTTAGGTTCGACAGGTATTGTAAAGCCTATGAGTGAAGAGGCCCTTCAAAGCTCAATGTTTGCAGAACTTAAAGTTTTGAAAGAAAATAGTGATAGAGATTGGGTACTCTTTTTATTTGGAAATCATGGAAAACAGTTTTGCATAGATAATAATATAGATATTGAGCAGAGTGTTGTAACAAGTAACTTTATTGGGTTTATGATAGATAGTGCTGTAAAGTTAGGTTTTAAAAAGATTATGCTAATAGGGCATATAGGAAAAGCTATAAAGGTAGCTGGAGGAATATTTAATACCCATAGTAGAGTCGCAGATGCACGACTAGAGATAATAGCAGCAAATGCTGTCTCAATAGATGAACCTAGAGAAAATATACTGAAAGTTTTAGAATCGAATACAGCTGAAGAGGCGTGTGAGTATATCTCTAAAAAAGCTGAGTTGTTTAATCTTGTTGGCAATAAAGTTGCTAAAAGATCTTCGGAATTTTCTAGAGAGGCTATAGAGTTTGAAGCTGTATTGTTTAACTATAAAGGTGATATTTTAGGTTCGAGTGATGGATTTTATAAGATGCTAGAGGAGTTAAAAGGTGAATAAAAAATTATCAGTTTTAGGTCTTGGACCAGGAAATTTAGATTATTTAACAAGAGCTGGATTTAAGATGATTGCAGATTCTCAGATAGTTATTGGAGGAGATAGGCAGCTAGAGGAGATAGAAGAACTTTTAACGCATCAGAAAAGATATGTTATGAAGAAGTTGGATTCTATGAAGAGTTTTGTTTCTGAAAATTTAGATAAGAATATAGTCTTTATAGTTTCTGGAGATACTGGTTACTATAGTTTGTTGACATATTTGAAGAAAAGTTTTCCAGCAGAAAGCTTCGATGTTATTCCGGGAATATCATCTTTTCAATACCTTTTTTCAAAGTTAGAGATGACTTGGGAGCACTATAGTCTTTCTAGTGTTCATGGAAGAGAAAACGACTATATCAAAACATTAATTGAAAGCAAAGCTGGAGTCGTACTATTGACAGATGAAAGTAATAATCCGATAGAGATAAGTAAAAATCTAGTTCAAAATGGAATTGATAATATTGAAGTGATAGTGGGAGAAAGACTATCGTATCAGGATGAAAAAATAAGTAGATTTTTAGTAACAGAGTATGAAGATAACATTAGAAAATATGAGATGAATGTAACAATTTTAAGAAAGGTATGATGAGTATGGGACATATTTATGATAAAGAGTTTATTCAAAGAGAGTTACCTATGACAAAGCAAGAGATTAGAGCAATCTCTGTGGCAAAGTTACAATTGAAAGATGATTCTATTTTAATAGATGTTGGAGCTGGAACAGGAACAATAGGGATAGAAGCAGCAACATATTTAAGAAATGGAAAAGTTTTCGCAATTGAAAAAGAGGAAAAGGGAATTGAAACTCTGAAAGAGAATATTCAAAAGTTCAGATTAGATAATATAGAAGTTTTAGTGGGAAGAGCTCCTGCAGTGATTCCAAATATTGAATATGATAGAATGTTTATTGGTGGTTCAACAGGATCAATGAAGAGTATATTGGAGCATTTTTTAAAGTACTCTAAAACCGATGCAAGAATAGTTATAAATGCAATAACTTTAGAAACTTTAGGAGATGCTACAAAATTGTTAAAAGAGTTAAGTTTTAAAAATATAGAGGTTGTAAATGTTGTTGTATCTAGAGGTAAGAATATAGGACCATACACAATGATGTATGGCGAAAATCCAATATATATAATAACAGCAAATAAGGAGGAAACAGAGTAATGTCATCAGCAAGATTTTATGGAATTGGAGTAGGAGTAGGAGATCCTGAGATGATAACTTTAAAAGCTATCAGAGCATTTAAAGAGTTAGATGTGGTGGTTTTACCCGAAGCTAAAAAAGCAGAGGGAAGTACAGCTTACGAGATAGCTAAAGAGTATCTAAAAGAAGGCGCAGAAACTATGTTTGTTGAGTTTCCTATGTTGAAAAGTGTAGAGGCGAGAAAAGAGTTTAGAAAAAAGAATGCAGATATGATTTTAGAGCATTTAAAAGCTGGTAAAAAAGTTGGATTTTTAACAATTGGAGATCCTATGACGTACAGTACATATGTTTATATTCTAGAGTACTTAGATGGAGAGATTCCTGTGCAAACAATTCCTGGGATATCATCATTCTCGGATATGTCTTCTAGATTTAATCTACCTTTGGTTATGGGAGAGGAGTCGTTAAAAGTTATTTCACTAAACTCTGAAACGGATGTAGTTAGTGAGATTAATTCAGCAGACAATATTGTATTTATGAAAGTTTCAAGAAATTTTGATAAATTAAGAGCGGGATTAGAGGCTACGGGAAATTTAGAAAATGTAATTATGGTTTCAAATTGTGGAAAAGAAACACAGGCTATAAACTTTGATTTAACAAAATTAGCAGAAGCAGATATTCCTTACTTCACAACATTAATACTTAAAAAGGATGGTGTAAATCAATGGAAAAAGTTTATTTCATAGGAGCGGGACCAGGGGATCCTGAGTTAATAACAGTAAAGGGTCAAAGATTAGTAAAAGAAGCGGATGTAATTATATATGCTGGGTCATTAGTACCTAGACAAGTTATAGAGTGTCATAAAGAGGGAGCTGAGATTCATAACTCTGCTAGTATGACTTTAGAAGATGTTATAGATGTTACAGTGAAAGCTGTAAAAGCTGGAAAAAAAGTTGCGAGAGTTCACACAGGAGATCCCGCAATTTTTGGAGCACATAGAGAGCAGATGGATATGCTAGACGAGCATGGCATAGAGTATGAAGTTATCCCGGGGGTAAGTTCATTTTTAGCTTCTGCAGCAGCAGTAAAAAAAGAGTTTACACTGCCGAGTATCTCTCAAACAGTAATCTGTACAAGATTAGAGGGAAGAACTCCAGTTCCTGAAAAAGAGAGTTTAGAGTCTTTAGCATCACATAGAGCATCGATGGCTATATTCCTATCTGTTCATATGATTGGTGATGTAGTAAAAAGATTAGCGGTACACTACCCTATGACTACTCCTATAGCCGTAGTTCAAAGAGCTACTTGGGAGGATCAAAAGGTTGTAATGGGAACTTTAGAAACGATAGAGGAAAAAGTGAAAGAAGCCAATATAACTAAGACAGCTCAAATTTTAGTGGGAGATTTCTTAGGAGATAAATATGAAAAATCACTTCTTTACGATAAGCATTTTACTCATGAGTTTAGAAAAGGGATCGATAAATAATGAGAATAGCTATTTGGACTGTAACAAGAGGAGCTGTTGCTTCAGCTTTGAAAATAAAAGAGAAAAATCCTGAAGCGGATGTATACTCTCTGAAAAAATTCAGTATTAAAGATAGCATAGAAATGGATGATTTTACAGGGGCTTTAAACAGTAATTTTGAAAATTATGATGTGCATATATTTATAATGGCTACAGGAATAGTTGTAAGAAAAATAGCAAATTTATTAAAATCCAAAGATGTTGATCCAGCAGTTTTAGTAGTAGATGAGGGTATGAGGTTTGTAATATCTTTATTATCAGGACATCTAGGAGGAGCTAACGATTTTGCAAGAGTTCTGAATGAGCAGCTAGGATTAGTACCTATTATAACAACAAGTTCAGATGTTACAGGAAAAATAGCAGTAGATACTCTTTCTCAAAAGTTAGATTCAGATTTGAAATCATTAGAAGCAGCTAAAAAAGTTACTGCACTTATTGTAGATGGAAAAAATGTAGAACTTCAACTTCCAGAAAATATATGTGCAGAGAATCCAGAAGGAGTTGTGATAGTTTCAAATAGAGAAAAAATAGAAACTGTACAGATTTTTCCTAGAAATTTAGTTATTGGCTTAGGTTCTAGAAGAGGTATTTTGAAAGAGCAGATATATGAATTTTTAATAGAAACTTTAAAAAAACATAATCTTTCATATAAAAGTATAAAGCATTTTGCTACAGTTGATTTAAAAGCAGATGAAATCGGAATGATAGAGTTAGCAAAAGATTTAAAAAAAGAGTTGAAAATAGTTAGTAGAGATGAGATATTGAAAGTAGAAAATATGTTTGAAGGCTCAGATTTTGTAAAAAAAGAGATTGGTGTCAGAGCTGTATCTGAGCCTTGTGCATATCTATCTTCTAGTAAAGATGGAAAATTTATAGAGATGAAAGCAAAAAAAGATGGAATGACAATTTCTATTTATGAGGAGAGATTTATATATGAAAAAAGGTAAAATATATGTAGTTGGAATTGGTCCGGGAAACATGGAAGATATAACAATAAGAGCCTACAGAACTCTTAAAGAGGTAGATGTAATAGCTGGTTATATCACTTATGTGGATTTAGTAAGAGATGAATTTTCTGATAAAGAGTTCTATGTATCTGGAATGAAAAAAGAGGTTGCTAGATGCGAGGGAGTTTTAGAAATAGCTAAATCTGGAAAAGATGTTGCTCTTATAAGTAGTGGAGATGCTGGAATTTATGGAATGGCAGGAATAATGATTGAAGTAGCTCAAAAAGAGGGATTTGAAGTTGAAGTAGTTCCAGGAGTTACATCTTCAGTAGCAGGAGCAGCTCTTGTAGGGGCGCCGCTTATGCATGACCATGCAACAATAAGCTTGAGTGATCTTTTAACTGATTGGGACGTAATTACAAAAAGAGTAGATGCAGCTGCATCGGGAGATTTTATAATATCTCTTTATAATCCTAAGAGTAAGGGAAGAACTACTCAGATAGTTGAAGCAAGAGAGATTATGTTAAGACATAAAAAGCCAGAAACACCGGTAGCTTTATTAAGACATGTAGGAAGAGATGACGAAAACTATACGTTAACAAATCTTGGAGATTTTTTAAATCACGATATAGATATGTTTACTGTTGTAATAATAGGAAACTCAAAGACATATATATCTAATGGTAGAATGATTACACCTAGAGGATATCATATATGATTTGGGTTATAGGTGGAACAAAGGACTCTAGAGATTTTATAGAGTCCTTTCCTTTTAAAGATAAATTACTAGTTACAACAGCAACAGAATATGGGGGTAAACTTTTAGAAGGCGTAAAGGATATAAAAGTATTTTGTAAAAGAATGGATTCTTTAGAGATGGGTCAATTTATAGATGAGAACAAAATAAAAAAGATAGTAGATTTATCTCATCCTTATGCTGAAGAGGTTTCTAGAAATGCTATCTCTATTTCAGAGGAGAAAAAAATAGATTATATAAGGTTTGAAAGAGAAAATTTAGTTTCAGAGGATGGGGTTGTAGAGTTTTCAGAGATTGAAAGTATGATGAAATATTTAGAAAGTCTGTCTGGAAAAATTTTAGTGACACTAGGAAGTAATAATCTACATAGATTTGAAAACTTAAAAAATAAAAGTGAAATTTATTTTAGAATTCTTCCGAAGTGGGAGATGGTAAAAAAAGCTGAAGAGTTTGGAATACTTCCGAAAAATATAATTGCTATGCAAGGGCCATTTTCTAAAGAATTAAATCTTGCAATGATGAGAGGTCTTAGTATAAAATATATGGTAAGTAAAAAGGGTGGAGATACAGGAGGCGAAAGAGAAAAAATAGAGAGTGCAAAAGAGATTGGGGTAGAAACTATTTTATTATCTAGACCAAATGTAGATTATCCAGTAGTTTTTTCTGATTTGAAGAAACTTTTACAATATATAGTATAAATAGTAAAGGGGGAGTTTTGATGGTCTTTATAGGAATATTTGGAATAAAAAGTTCGGATGAAAAGTTGAGAGATGTTGATTTTGAGTGTACAGGATGCTTATCTAATAAGGTGGAGTTATTTACATTTAGAAAAGTATTTCATTTCTTCTTTTTACCGATAATTACTTTAAAAAAGAAACACAGTATTGTGTGTAACTCTTGTAAAAGTGAGTATGAACTAAAAGAAGAAAAGATGGAAGAGGTTTTACTAAAAGGGAAAGTTAGATACGAAGATGTTAGTAAAATAATCAAAGAGTTTTAAAAAAAAATTAAATGAAATTTAACAAAACATAAATCAAAAATATGTAAA
>DIXX01000034.1:21365-28527 GCA_002428805.1 Cetobacterium sp. UBA6069 | reverse complement strand
AAACTAAAAACTGTATATTTAGATTGTATAAAATTTCTACTACAAAGGCTATTAATGAGGAAAATTTAGGTATATAAGTGTAGAGTTTATTATAAATATAATGAGATGAACTTTTTTTGATGATGTGGAATAGATAAAAAAAGGAGGCTGAGTAGACACGGCCTCCTTTTTCTATATTTTTTTATTTTTTTAGATTTTTTAAAGTTTCAATAAATTTTAAAACTTCAGTCTCTAGAGTAGCCCAAGAAGTAACTAATCTAATAGCTGAGTTATTTTCATCAATTTTTGTCCATCTATAGAAAGAGTAACTTTTTTCAAGTTCTTCTATAATTTCATTTGAGAAAATTGGAAAAACTTGATTTGATGAAGAATCTATAAACAGATCGAATTCAGCATCTTTAATACCATCATTTAAAATTTTAGCCATTTTATTTTCGTGCTTTCCAATCTCTAAATACAAATCATTTTTAAATAGCTCATAAAATTGAATTCCCAATGCTCTACCTTTAGCAAGCAATCCACCTTTTTGTTTTATGTTGAATCCAAACTCTTTTTTTAAAGAATCATTACATAAAACTAAAGCTTCACCGAAAAGAGCACCATGTTTAGTGGCTCCAATATAGAATGAATCTAACAATTGCCCATAGTCAGCTAAAGTTAAATCATTTTCTTCAGAAGTAAGAGCAGAAGCTAAACGAGCTCCGTCCATATAGAAAAGAAGATCATTTTCTTTGCAGTATCTACTTAATTCCTCTATCTCACTCTTTTTATAAATAGTTCCAATCTCTGTTGGATTTGAAATGTAAACTAGCTTTGGTTTAACCATGTGTACACCAGAGTGAGAATCAACAACATTTTTAACATTTTCGACCCTTAACTTACCATCATTTACTTCGACTGGAATGACTTTATGCCCAGTAGCTTCGATAGCTCCTGTTTCATTTACAAATATATGCCCAGTAGCAGCAGAGATAACAGCTTCGTAAGGTCTTAAAAAAGCAGATATAGCGATTAGATTTGTTTGAGTTCCACCAACTAAAAGATGAATATCAATATCTTCTCTTTTAATTTTACTTTTAAGAATATCTATAGCATTTAAAGTATACTCATCCTCACCATAACCTGGTTGTTGAATTAAATTTGTCTCAACTAGAGCTTTTAGTATATTTGGATGAACCCCTTCGCTATAATCATTTTTGAAACTATACATAAAACCCTCCTTATAAATTTATTTACTGAATCTATTTTAAATATAAAAGGATTAAATGTCAAAGTTTTTTCTATCTGTCTGGCTTATAGTTTATAGGTGAACTTCTAAATAGACAATTTTTCTTACGAGCTTCAATCTCTATACCTAGTAATTCTTGAGCGATATGAGTCATATTTCTTAATGCTTCTGGTTCTAAAACCTCTTCCACTTCAATTCCCTCTTTTTTCTTTAAATCAACATAGTTATCCCATAGATGTTTTTTGATATTTTCGAGCTCTGCTGGTTTTCTTAAAAGAGTTAACATCTCTAATTTAATTTTATCGTATGTTTCAGCTGATGGTTCGACATCTGATTTGAGAATCTCTCTAATCTCATCTCTAATAGCAGTACCCTCCTCTTCATGTAGCTCATAAAGGACGTATTTAATTTTATCCCAAATATCTTTTAAAATCTCTTTTGAATTAACTTCTTGCTCTTTTATCCAAACGAAAGCGACTAGTCTTCTTTTCCAATCCCACCATCTAATTGGGCTTTGTAAATCAATAGAGCTGATTAAGAAAACATCTCTTTGAAGAAGAAGAGCTCCAAAAACTCCGGGTGGATTTCCAAGACGTTGGTTTTTTAGAGTAGTTCTTTTTACACCACAAGATGGACTTCCTTCCATGTAGATATATGCATCTATTTTTGCTCTTTCAAGAGTCTCAAGACAAGCTAAAGCCCCTTGTTTTATCATATCATTTTTAATTTTTCCCTCTTTATCTTTAACATTGGCGTTACCTTCCCAGAAATCAAATCCATTACCACCAGAAAGCTTAATAGTTAATCTAGGAACACCCATTCCACTCATAACTTCTGGACAAACAGGTGTCCAAATAAATTGTCCACGGTCTCTACCAAGACATTGAGTTAAATCAATTCCTTTTCCGTTATATCTAAATTTTGCTCCAAATTGACAAGCTGCAATTCCTAAATTTAATTTTCTTTTTAAAAGATTCTCCATAAAATTTTCCTCCGTATAAATTTGACAAATGTCTATGTAAAGATTATACTCAAATTAAGAAAGAATCCTTTTGTACTTAATTTTCAAAACTTACTTTAAGGTAACTAACTTAACCAACATTCTAAAGTATAAAAAAAAGGTCGTGCATCGCACGACCTAGATTTTTTTTACAAACTCAGATTTTAATTTCATAGCTCCAATACCGTCGATTCTACAATCGATATTGTGATCCCCTTCAACTAATCTGATATTTTTTACTTTAGTTCCAATTTTAACAACTGATGAACTTCCTTTGATTTTTAAATCTTTAATAACAGAAACTGTATCTCCATCAACTAAAAGAGTTCCGTTAGCGTCTTTTACTATAAGAGAGTCATCCGCTTCTTCAGTAGCCTCTGCTGACCATTCATAAGCACACTCTGGGCAAACAAATAGGTTTCCATCTTCATAAGTGTATTCTGAATTACACTTTGGGCAATTAGGTAAATTTGTCATAATATTTTCTCCATTCTATAAAATAATACTTATATTATAAAACAAAATTAACAAAAATTCAAGAAAACAAAAATTTAACAGATAAATTAGTTTTTATATAGAGGGAACTTCTCACAAAGAGTTTTAACCTCTTCTTTAATTTCGTTTAAAATTACATCGTTATCTCTATTTTTTATTGCTTTAACAATTAGATTTCCAACGATTTTCATCTCTTCTACTCCCATCCCTCTTGAAGTTAAAGCAGGAGTTCCAAGTCTTATACCACTTGTGATAAATGGACTTTGAGTATCATAAGGAATTCCATTTTTATTGACAGTGATATGAACTTCTTCAAGTATTTTTTCAGCATCTTTTCCAGTTATATGAAGAGTTGTTAAATCAACTAAAATAAGATGGTTGTCAGTTCCACCACTCACAACTCTTACTCCATTTTTAATAAGGGTTTCTGAAAGTGTTGCAGCATTTTTTACAACATTTTCAGTATAAGTTTTAAATTCAGGAGAAAGAGCTTCTTTAAAAGCTACAGCTTTTCCAGCGATGACATGTACTAAAGGTCCTCCTTGAATTCCAGGGAAAATTACTTTATCAACCTTTTTTGCAATCTCTTCATCGTTTGTTAATATAAGTCCACCTCTAGGACCTCTAAGAGTTTTGTGCGTAGTACTAGTAGTTATATGTGCGTGCTCAATAGGTGATGGATGAAGTCCAACTGCAACTAATCCAGCAATGTGAGCCATATCAACAACTAAGAAAGCTCCAACTTCATCGGCAATCTCTCTAAATTTTTTGAAATCGATAGTTCTTGGGTAAGCACTTGCTCCAGCTATAATAAGTTTAGGTTTATGCTCTAAAGCAAGAGCTCTAACCTCTTCGTAATCAATTCTTTCATCATCTTTTTTTACACTATACGAAATAACATTGTAGTCATTTCCAGAAAAATTAACATTTTTCCCATGAGTCAGATGCCCACCATGGTCAAGTCTCATACCTAAAATTGTATCTCCTAAATCTATTAAAGCTCTATAAGCCGCCATATTTGCACCAGACCCAGAATGAGCTTGAACATTAGCAAACTTAGCTCCAAAGAGTTCTTTTGCTCTTTCGATAGCAAGTGATTCTACAACGTCGACAAACTCACAGCCTCCGTAGTAACGTTTTGCAGGGTAACCCTCTGCATATTTATTAGTTAAAACTGATCCAACAGCTTCCATAACACTTTTTGAAACAAAATTTTCCGAGGCGATAAGTTCTAAACCATATTCTTGTCTATGTAACTCATTTTCAATAGCATTGTAAATATCAATATCTTTATCTTTTAAAAAGTTTAACATAATGAATCCTCCTCATATTTTAACTATGAATTGATTATATACTAAATAGTGTTAATATTCTAGTGAATAATTTAAAATGAAGAAAAAGTTTGACATTAGATTAAAATGTGCTAGAATTAGTTCGTGAAATATTTATTTAACACTTATATAAATTTGGGATATGGCCAAAAGTTTCTACACCAAACCGTAAATTTGGTACTATAAGTAAAAGTAGATTGGGATTGATTTTTTTAACCCAGTGAGCTTTTGCTTACTGGGATTTTTTTATTGCGGAGGATTAAGAATGAAAAGTTATTTAAAGGGTGCTTTATTATTAGGAAGCTTATTTATTGTGGGGTGTAGTTCTTTAGTTGAAAAGAAAGAATCAGCTAATATAATAATAAAAAATGGAACTGTATTAACAATGAATGAAAAAAGAGATATTATTGAAAATGGGGTTATTGTAATAAAAAACAATAAAATAATATCAGTAGGAAATGAAGATTTATTAAAGAGATATAGTGCAAAAAAAGTTATAGACGCTGAAGATGGAATTATAATGCCAGGTATGATAAATACTCATACACATGCATCAATGAGTGTATTTAGATCATTAGCGGATGATGTTCCAGATAGATTAAATAGATATATATTTCCTTTAGAAAATAAGATGGTAAGTCCTGAAATGGTTTATTTAGGAGCTAGACATGGAGCAGCAGAAATGGCTTTAGGTGGAGTAACAACTATGGTTGATATGTATCTATTTGAAGAGGATGCAGCTAGAGCTGTAAAAGAGGTTGGATTAAGAGGAGTTATGACTCAAAATATAATTAAATATCCAACAGCTGATGGTCAGCAAAAAGGAGAAACTTTAGAAAGAGCAATAGCTTTTGTAGAGAAATATAAAAATGATGAACTAATAACTCCTGGTTTTGGACCTCATGCACCTCATACAGTAACAAAAGAGGAGTTATTAAAAATAAAAGAGCTGTCAGAAAAATATAATGTACCAGTATCAATGCATGTTGCAGAAACTGATGTAGAGTTTGACAGAATAAAGAAAGATTTCAAGATGACTCCAGTAGAGTATTTAGATTCGTTAGGGTTATTAAATGAAAGATTTATTGCTGCTCATAATATTTTTGTAACTGATAGTGATATTGAGTTAATGAAAAAAAGAGAGGTTGGAATTGCTCATAATATGGTTGCTAATATAAAATCAGCAAAAGGAATATCTCCAGCTTTAAAAATGCATGATAAGGGTATGAGAGTTGGATTAGGAACGGATGGACCTATGAGTGGAAATACTTTAGATATAATTGGACAAATGGGATATGTAGCTAAGTTACACAAGCTAGATACAAAAGATAGATCAGCATTACCACCTAAAAAAGCTGTAGAGATGGCAACAATTGGTGGAGCAAGAGCGATTCATAGAGAAAATGATTTAGGAAGTTTAGAGGTTGGAAAATTAGCAGATGTAGTTCTAATAGAAACAAAATCTGTAAATATGAATCCGATATTTGATCCATACTCGGCTTTAGTTTACTCAGCTAACGCTAGTAATGTAGATACAGTTATTGTAAATGGTAAAGTAATTGTAGAAAATAAGAAAATAAAAACAGTAGATTTAGAAAAAAATTCAAAAGAATTAAACAATTTTAAAGGAAAAGTTCAAAAAATAGCAGAAACTCTATAAAATTAGTAAAAATTATGTTATAATATACCCTGTTTTTAAAAAGTTATTAAACTTATTTTAAATATACAGGGAGGAAACAGATTAAGGTATGCTAGAAAAATTTGTTATTTTAATCACACTATTATATTCAACGACAATTCTTGGATATGATGATACTAGAATTAGAGAGATTATAATAAGTGAGGTATTGTCTCATGAAGGGGATAAACTTGTAAGAACTCAAAAAGAACTTTCAAAGTATGGGATTAGAAATTTTTTATTACTAGATTATAATAAAAAATTTGAAAAGAATTATGAGATAAAAACTCTTACAGAAGAGCAAGCAAGAGAGATTGCAGAGCATCTACTAGTCGATTATAGACTGGATGAGATTAAGCATTCGTACTCACAAATGATGATCTTTGATATATTCTTTAATGGAGGGTATAATGCAGGAGCAGTTGTAACTCAAAGAGCACTAAAAAGATATAGACCATCAGAAGGAATAGTTGTAGATGGAGTTTTAGGAAGTAAAACAATAGCTGTAATAAACTCTGTTCAAGATCATGAGAAGTTTATTGATCTTATAACAGAGGAGAGGATAGCTTATTATAAAAGTTTAAATAGCTGGGAACAATATGGTAAAGGTTGGGAAAAAAGAATCAATGCCTATAGAGTAAAATTAAAACAGATGGCTATGGTTGACAATGGAAATAGAATATAGTATAGTGTGACTAAAGAATAAAAGTTTACTAGGGGAGCCAATTGGCTGAGAAGTTTTAGACTGACCCTTTGAACCTGATACGGTTAATACCGACGTAGGGAAGTAGCGAAACAGTTTTGACTGATAATCATTAGTTTAACTATAATTCGAGGCTACCCTTAGGGGTAGCTTTTTTTATACAGATTTTTACACAAAATAGGAGGCTTCGGATGAAAAATATTTTAACAATTGCAGGATCTGATTCGTGTGGAGGAGCAGGAATTCAAGCTGATTTAAAGGCTATGAGTGCTCAAGGAACTTATGGAATGAGTGTGATAACAGCGATTACAGCTCAAAATACAAAAGGTGTTTTTGCAGTTCAAGAGCTAGATTTAGATATTATAAAAAAACAGATAGAAGTTCTTTATGAGGATATAGATATCAGCTCTGTAAAAATAGGTATGCTTTCAAGTAGCGATATAATTAAAACAGTTCACGAAACATTAGCAAGAGTAAAAGCTAAAAATATAGTGATAGATCCAGTTATGATTTCAAAAAGTGGATATTACTTATTAAAAGAAGATGCAATAGAAGCGTTAAAAGATTTTTTAAAAATAGGAACCCTAGTAACACCAAATATTCCAGAAGCAGAAGTTTTATCAGATATGAAAATTGAAACTGAAGAGGATATGGTTGAAGCTGCAAAAAGAATAAAATCTTTTGGAGCTAAAAATGTTTTAATTAAAGGTGGGCATAGAGAGGATAA
>DIXX01000034.1:20844-21054 GCA_002428805.1 Cetobacterium sp. UBA6069 | reverse complement strand
ACAATAGCTTCTTATATTGGAAAGGGAATGAGTGTTGAAGAAGCAGTTAAGTTAGGAAAAGAGTACATAAGTGAAGCTATAAAAAACTCATTTTCTATAGGTGAAGGAGTTGGCCCTGTAGGTCATTTTATAGATTTGTATAAAAAGGCGGGTGTTGATTTTGAATAGATATGTATCTGAAGAAAGCGTTCTTAATGCAGTTACTTCAGG
>DIXX01000034.1:14556-20612 GCA_002428805.1 Cetobacterium sp. UBA6069 | reverse complement strand
ACAATAAATGATTGTGCTAATGTAACTTTAGCAATTGGAGCTTCTCCACTTATGTCATTTTGTATCGATGAGATTGAAGAGATAATAGGATTTTCATCAAGTGTTGTTTTAAATATTGGAACAATGGATAAAAGTATGAGAGAGATGGCTCTAGAGGTTGGAAAAATAGCGAATAGGTTGAATAAGCCTATTGTTTTAGATCCAGTTGGAGCAGGAGCAACTAGAGCGAGAAGAGAGTTAGTTCAAGCTTTAGTTCAAGAAGTGAAATTTTCTGTAATAAAAGGAAATATGGCAGAAATTAAATGTCTTTTAGGTATGGATGTTAAAAGTAGAGGAGTGGATTCTTTAGAAAATGAAAATAGTGGTGAAGAGATAGCTAAATTAGCTGCAAAAATACTTTCAACAACGATTGCTATAACAGGAAAAATCGATTATATAGCAAATGAAGAAGTTGTAATAAAAGTTATGAATGGAAGCAGCTCTATGAGTTTAGTGTCAGGAACAGGTTGTATGATTTCATCTTTAATAGGAGCTTTTTTGGGAGCAGAAAATAACTCGTTTATAAGTGCTTTAGGTGGAGTTTTGAGTATGGGAATAGCTGGTGAAATTTCCTCGAATCAGGAATATAGAGGAACTGGGAGCTTGAAAGTTTCAATTATAGATAATATTTCAAATATGAATGAAGATCTTATTAATAAATATAGCAAAGTATCAGTTTCTTTTTAAACTTATCAATTGTATAAAAATATGATATTATGTACAAAGAGATTTTGTTTTTTATAACTTATACAGGAGATGTTTATGATTAAATCTTATTGCATTTTAGTATTTATATTTTTTAATTTGATATCATATTCAATAACACTTTCAGATTTAGAAAAAGAATGGATAAAAGAAAATCCAGTAGTAGATATACATTTTATAAATCCCAGTCGAATATATTTTTATAAAGAAAATAATGAGGTAAAAGGAATATATAAAGAGTTATTTAATGAATATGAAAAAAAATTAGGGACGAAGTTTAATTTTGTTGATTTATCAAAGGAAAGTTTTACAAAAGGTATCAATAATGGAGATATAAAGGTTGCTTTTAATGTCGCTCAAACATCTTCTAGAGAAAAAAATTATAATTTTTTAAATTCGCTGATACATTATAATATTATAGGTATATATAAGGATAATTTTTTAAATTTAAAAAAATTAGATAAATTAAAACTGGGAGTTATAACAAATACTAGCCAGTATAACTTACTTAAAAAATATTATCCAGAACTACAATATACATTTGTAAGTACATATGAAGAGGGATACGAATTTTTAGAAGATAAAAAAATTGATGTTTTAATTGTTAAAGATATTGATGATGCATTTAATAATTATTATCACCATACATTTGATAGAATTCCACCGGAATATTTAAAAATAGCAGTTTCAAAAAATGATGATATTTTAAATGCTGTTATTCATAAAATTTTAAATAGTTTTTATGAAAGAGATTTAGGAAATCAGATAGTGAAAAAAGTAAGAAATGATTACTATAAAAATTTTTTCGAAAATAAAAAATATTATGAAGATATAAAAAAAGATTATTCAAAATTAGTTGTATTAATTCCAGATCAAAATATATATCCATTTTTTTATAAAAATAATAGTTTAACATCTGGGTATATAATAGATCGTTTAGAAGAGTTTTCTGAAATCACAGGGATTCCAATAGAGTATACTTATGACAAAAATGAGATATATGATTTGAAGGTTTTTGATTCTGAAAATTTAAACAATGACAGATATTTTTCAGCTTATTATAATGTTGATACTGCGATTTTTACAAATAAAAAAAATGAGTTTTTAAATTCGATTTATGATATAAAAAGTGAAAAAGTTGGATTAATTTCTGTTAGAGAGGCTTTAAAAGGTAGTAGTTTTGTAAAAAATAATAAAATAATAAAATACTTAAATATAGATCATGCATTAAATGATTTAGCAAATAAAGAGATTGATTATTATTTAGGAGACTATAAGATTACCTCTTTAAAAATAAAATCTAACGCTCTAGAAAAACAGATTTCATTGGCATATTTGAGTGATTTTAAAGACAGACTTGGTTTTAGTATGGATGATGAAAATTTATATAAATTTTTTGATAATATAATTCCAAAGACAGTTATAGAAAAAGAGGTTATAAATAAAGTATTTATAAAACCAAATATAAGTTTTAAGGACTATAAATTAGCGATGTTAATATTAACAATAAGTAGTTTTTTTATAGTAGTTTTGACTTGTTTATGTATTCAGTCTAGAAAAAATTCAAAAAAGTATAAACAGATTTTAGAAGCTTTAGTTGATAGTTTTGAAAAGGCAAATGAATTAAATGATACGGAAACAGGGGAGCATACTAAAAGATTAAATCTATATTCTGAATTGATAGCTAAAAAGCTGAATTGTTCTAAAAAATTTATAAATGAAATATCTAAATTTGCTTCTTTACACGATTTAGGGAAGATAGGAATCAGTGATAATATCTTAAAAAAACCTGGGAAGCTAACACTTGAAGAGTTTGAAGAGATGAAAAAACATTCAAAAATAGGATATGATTTAATTTCAAGAATGAAGATAGGGAAAATAGCTGAAAATATAGCTCTTCATCATCATGAAAAATGGAATGGTACAGGTTACCCAGAAGGATTAAAAGATGAAGAGATTCCTTTAGAGGCTAGAATAGTGGCTTTAGCAGATGTATATGATGCTCTTAGGCAAAAAAGAGTTTATAAAGTTGGGTTTAGTCATAAAGAAGCTCTAGAGATTATATTAAAAGATCGTGAAAAACACTTTGATCCAAAAGTTGTAGATGTTTTTGAAAAATATAATTTGGAGTTTGAAAAAATATTTAATGAAAGTAATAGCTAATATTTTAAGTTAAAGTGAAGAGAGTAAAACTCTCTTCACTTTAACTTTTTAAAGATAGAATAGCTATTAAAAAATTGAATTGAACAGAAAATCATTAACATAAATGATGATAAAAATCTTGAGACAAAAAGAGCAGTCATTATAGCAATCTGATATTTAATTGCTACTATCGGAAGAGATCCTCCCAAAATTTGTCCGGTCATCATACCGGGAAGAGAAACCAATCCAACATTTCCCATATTTGCAACAGAGGGCCTAAATGCTAGTGTGACAGCATTAGATATAAAAGGCTTCAGTGCTTCAAACTTTGTAGCTCCAAAAGAAAGTGAAAGAAGATAACTTTCTTCATTTGTTTTCATACTTTTTAAAAAATCATTTATTGTTACAATCATTCCATTTACAGTATTTCCTAAAATCATTCCAGAAAGAGGTATAAGATACATAGCATTAAATTTATCCTCTAATTTTAAAAGAAAAACAGAAAAAAGAGCAAGATTTAAAACCAGTGGTGTAATTATAGCAAGAGCAGTAGAGAAGAAAAATTTTATATTATGAATTTTTACATCTCGAACAACAGTTATTGTAGCGGCACTACTCATAAAAATTAGGTATGCAACATTAATCAAAGGGTTATTTAAAACTAAAATATAGTGTAAATATGCTCCAACAAGCATAAGTTGTATAAACATTCTTGTTAAAGATTTAATAACTTTAGAAGTTTGATGAATCTCTAAGTAGTTCATAATAAAAAAAATAGGTATTAAAAAAAATCCAAAATAAAGCAGATTTGGAAGAAAAATATCTTGTGCCATATTAAAGTATTACCCTCCTGAAATTTTGTAGTGATTCTGTATTGTCGTGAGAAACTAGAATTACTGTTTTATCACTATTTAAAATATATTGTGTCACTTTTTCTTTCATATCTTGATCTAGTGATGATGTGATTTCATCTAGAACCCAAACTTCTCTATCCAGAAGAATTGTTATTATAAAAGCAAGACGTTGCTTTTCTCCACCCGAAAGCTCATTTATATTTTTATTTAAAATATTTTTTTCGAGACTAAAGAGATTAAAAAGTTCAAAAATATTTTCATAATCTAATTTTATTTTAGAATTTAGCTTATAGTTGAAAATGGTAGTTATTATTTTTTCGACATTATCATTTAGAAAAGGTGTTGCCTGAGGCATGTATCCTAAATTTTTTCTGATGTTATCAATAGTTTTTTCAGTTAATTTTATATCTTCAAAAAAAATTTCACCGGAATTTGGAGAATTAAATCCTAGCAAAAGTTTAAGAAGGGTACTTTTTCCTTTTCCTGATTTTCCAGAGATTAATACCTTCTCTCCTTTTTTAACGGTTAAATTGAAATCTTCTAAAATGACTTTGTCATTGAACTGTAAACTTATATTTTTAAATTTTATCATATCTCCTCCTAAATAAAACTTCATAGGAATTTTAGCACATAAGCGCAGGAAAAAACAATAAAATTTTGTATAAATATATAGGGAGAGTTAAATAAAAGGAGGTTTCTTATGGGTACAGTTAATATAAATTTAAAACAGGTAAGTAAATTTGAAGAGAAATTAATGAAGCATGGAAAAATTTTAAATTTAAAACCAGAAGATGAGTTTTTAGATGATTTTTTTATAGAAAAAGGGCATAAGATAGAGTGTTTAAAAATAGAGAAAAATAAGTTTGATATAAGTGATGAAAGATATGAAGGAATTGTAAAAGAAAGTGTGATAAGATTAATGAATAGCTTGAAACATGCAGAAAGATTTATAGGTATTTGGGGTATGGATACACTTTTAAATTTAGACAGATTAGATATATACTATGTTTTAAATAGATTATACTCAGTTTTAGTTGAGAAGGGATTACTTTATTTATCATTTAGAGTTGGAGAAGAAGACTGTTTTGAAGATGGGAAATGGTGTACTTATTTTACCGAGAATGAACTGATAGATTTAATTGGATTTACAGATTTTAGTATAGTTGAAATAGAAAACGTTGAGAATCATATAAACTTAATATTAAAAAAGTGAGGCTTAACGGTTTGCCTCACTTTTTTAACTTAACGTTTATATTTTATCGTTAGCACCGATAATTTTTTTTCTAAATCTTTTGTTAAAAGAGTTTTATCAACTCTCCAAATCCAATTTCCTCCAAGAGTAGATGGAGTATTCATACGAGCACTATCATCTAAATTTAAGAAATCTTGTAGTGGAGCTATCGTAAGATTTGAATTTGAGCTCCATAGAGCTTCTATAAATTTCCAACTAATAGAGTTGTTATTATCTATTTTAGAAGATAAAAAGTCTGATAGATATTCGTCACAGAAATCTTTATCTTTTTTATTAGTAGTTTTATACCATCCTGCAACAGTTTGATTGTCGTGGGTTCCAGTGTAAGCCACACTTTTCTTAGGATATTTATGAGGAAGATAATCACTTTCCTCTCTTGAATCAAAAGCGAATTGCAGTATTTTCATTCCTGGGTATCCAGAATCTTTTAAAAGCTTATAAACTTTAGGAGTTAAAAATCCTAAATCTTCTGCGATAATATCTAAGTCACCCAAAGCTTTTTTTATTGCATAAAAAAGTTTCATGCCAGGTCCTTTTTCCCACTTACCATATTGAGCAGTTTTAGCCTTTGCTGGAATAGCCCAATAAGATTCAAAACCTCTAAAGTGATCGATTCGAACTTTATCATAAAGTTTAAAACAACTTTTAACTCTTTTAATCCACCAATCGAAATTAGTCTCTTCAATATATTTCCAGTTATAAAGAACATTTCCCCAAAGTTGTCCATATTTACTAAAAGCATCAGGAGGACATCCAGCTACTTTTTTAGGCTGTAATTTTTTATCAAATTCAAACATCTTAGGATTTTCCCATGTGTCAGCACTATCTGTAGCTACGAATATAGGGATATCTCCAATTATTTTTACATCGTTATCATTTGCATATTTTTTTAACTCTTCCCACCCTTTAAAGAAAAGATATTGTAAAAAAACATGATATTCAATTTCATCTTTTAAAGTTTCTTTAGCTTTTTTTAGAGTGTTTTTATCTCTAGAACGATATTCACGAGGCCATTCTAACCAAGATTTACCATCAAAGTTATTTTTTATAGCCATGAAAAGTGC
>DIXX01000034.1:8149-14283 GCA_002428805.1 Cetobacterium sp. UBA6069 | reverse complement strand
AATCTTAAAACTGCATATCTTTCAATATAAAGTTTGTCGTATTGAATTTCTGAAATAGAATTTAACTCTTTTAAAATATTTAAATCCTCATCTTTTAAAATTTTCATATCAATTAATGAATCTAAATCTATAAAATATGGATTTCCAGCAAATGCTGAAAAAGATTGATAGGGAGAGTCTCCATATCCTGTTACTCCCATTGGAAGAATCTGCCAATATTTTTGATTACTATTTTTTAAAAAGTCAACAAACTCATAGGCACATTTTCCAAAATCACCTACTCCATATTTTCCAGATAAAGATGTTATATGTAAAAGGATACCACTAGATCTTTCGTTCATAAAAATACCTCACTTTTAGATTTAATAGCCCTGGGTATCTACGGGGAAAATACCCAGAGCATAAGAATTAATTAAGTATTAGAACCAAACTTCAGCTTGAACTCCAACATTAACCCCATTATTAGATTTGTAAGCTTTTAAATTATCAGCAAAGTTATCTCTGTAATCGTCATCCCAACCAGCCCAAGTTACGAAAGTTCTGATTTCAGGTCTAGCCCAGAATTCGTTTGAGTTAAGTTTGAAAGTAGGTGCAAAAGTAGCTTTGTAAATATTTCCGCTTGCATCTTTTCCAGATTCAGTTTCAGCACTTACATGGTAATATCCAAGTTCAAATTGTAATTCAAAGTTTTCATTTATTTTATAAACTGGTCTAGCAACAGCACTAACTGAAGTAGTATCAAGCCCTTTTGTAGAAACTTTGAAATTAGTAAAATCAATTTCATCATCATAGAAGCTACCATCTTTATGATGCTCTCCAACTAAAGTAGTGAATAGGTCCCACTTTTCATTGATAGGCAACATTCCAAAAGTACCAATTCTACCTGAAACAGCATCTTCTAGATTTTTTTCAGCTCCACCACCAGATTTTCCAAGTCCGCTACCAGCGTTAAGTCCATATCCAACTTGTGCAAATATTTTAGAGAATCCTTTTCCAGACCAGTAGTATCCATCTGTATTATAGAAAACACCTAATTGTCCTCCATAAGATGCAGCATCATATGCTAAATAGTTATTGCCATCTAGGATAGTTCTATTTTCATTATCTTTAGAGAAAGCTACACCTAAGTCAATTTCCCAAGACCCAATATCATATCTAGCTAAAACATTTAAAACATTTAATCCATCTTCTTCAGTTGAATCAGCTGTTAATCCAGAAGTGTTATAGTTATCATAGTCTCTAGCAATGATACCTAAATCTAACATACCGTTTCCAAGTTTAATATTATCTATTCCAGCTCCAGTACCAGAGTAATCTGTGAAGTAGAAGTCAGTTATATGTATATCTCTTCTATTATAGAATCTTTTACCAGCCCAAATTACAGATTCCTTAAAAGCTCCATCAAAAATTGGAAGATTCCCCATTTCAGCATAAGCTTGTCTTAATGCTACCCCATCATTCCAATCGTTATAGCTATCAGTTCCTTTAGCAAACATAAGATGCCATTTAGCCCAAGAACCATTTTCAAAATAGAAGTTTTTAACTAGTTCAGCTTCAACATATGTATCATCTTCATTTCCTAATCTACCGATACCATTTTTATTGAAAACTTTCCCTTTTTTCATATCGTTGTTTGTATTTAAAAGTAAACCAGATCTTCCATATCCATGGAATTCAAAACTAGGGTGTTGATCATTGTACTCTAATTTAGCAATTCTGTCTTCTAAAGCTGTAACATCATATGCTGTTGAAACAACCTCAGGTGTTTGAGCAACCTCTTTAGCAAAAACATTTTGCGAAGCTGTTCCAGTGATAATAACTGCAGATAAAAGTGTAAATAAATTTTTAATTTTCATAAAATTTGATCCCCCTTTTTTCAATTTTGTTTTTATTTATGTTGTAAATCAACTACAACTTTCATACCAATATATTTATAACATTTTTTTAAATTTGTCAATAACAAAACTAAAAATTCTTAAAAAAAACATTTTTTTTTGAAAAAACACATAAAAAAATAAAAAAATTCGAAAAAACTATTGACTATTTTGAAAAAATAGGGTAATAATATTGTTGTTATTTAGTTACAACATAAAACAGGAGGGGTAATAATGATAAGAAACATGTTAAGAAAACCTATGTTAGTATTTGCAGCAGGAATGCTACTATCAACAATGGCTTCAGGAAAAACAACAGAAATAACTCTGTGGGAACAAATGGAACCAGCAGTTAGACCTACTTATTTAAAATTAGTTGATGAGTTTATGAAAAAGAACCCAGATGTAAAAGTAAATGTAGTTCACTACTCTGTTGAAGATTTAAGAACGCAGTTTCAAAATGCTTCTTTAGCAGGACAAGGACCAGATATTGTTTATGGACCAAATGATAATATTGGAATATTTATGGTTTCAGATTTAATTAAACCGATTGATAAAGTTGTATCAAAAGATTTAATAGCAAAATTTAACGACGGAGCTTTAAAAAGTGGAATGTATAACAACGAGGTTTACTTATTACCAGAGTTTTTAGGAAATCAAATAGCACTTCTATATAATAAAAAACTAGTTCAAAATGCGCCTAAAACTTGGGATGAATTTTTAGCAGTTGCAAAAGCAAATACAGCTGTAGATCCAAAAGATAAGGCTAATTCAAAATATGGATTCCTATACAATGAAAAAGAGCCATTCTGGTTTGTAGGATTCTATGCTGGATTTGGAGGAGAAATCTTTGATAAAAACAATAATCCAACTTTAGACAACGAAGCTATGGTAAACGCTTTAACATTTGTTAAAGATGTAAGAGCCAAGTATGGCTTAGGTGAAGCTGGAATGGATTACGATATAGCTTCTCAACTATTTAAACAGGAAAAAGCAGCTATGATATTAAATGGAGCTTGGTCATGGAAGGAGTATGAAGATGCAGGAATAGATTTAGGAGTTGTTCCAATGCCAATTCCATCTAAACATGGATATGCACTATTTACAAATGCTTCTAAAGGATATTCATTATCTGAGAACACTGCTGATAGCAAAGGAGAAGCATTAAACAAATTCTTCGATTACATATTCTCTCCAGAAGTGAATGCTGAAATTGCAATAAATCAATCTCAAGCACCAGGGGTAGAAGCAGCTAGAAATTTACCAAATGTTAAAAATGATAAACTTATGCAAGATTCAATTGCAACAATTGAGCATACAGTTCCAATGCCAGTTATTCCAGAGATGAGAGCTATTTGGGATGCAATGAGACCAAGCTTAGAGGCTGTAGTAAATGGAACAATGACTCCACAAGATGCAGCTAAAAAGATGCAAAAAGATGCAGTTGATGGAATAAAAATTATAAAAGGTGAATAAAATATAAGGGGGTTGGATTTTTCCAACCTCCAAAACTAAAAGGAGAATGATTATGAGTGGAAAAGGAAGACTAGTAGGTAAGAATACACCTTATTTATTTATAGCACCAGCTTTTATAGTAATGGCAATTATGGTATTTTATCCCCTAGGATATGGGTTCTGGTTATCTTTAACAAATATGAGTTTAAGAACATTTAAAAACCCTGGATTTGTAGGATTACAGAATTATATCAGAGTATTTCAGGATCCAGATGTATTATCAACATTTGTAAGAACTATAATTTGGACTTTTGTAAACGTATTTTTTCATGTGACTATAGGATTATTTCTAGCTCTTTTACTAAATAGAAAGCTACCAGGAAAATCTATTCTGAGAGTATTTCTTATAATTCCATGGGCGATGCCTCAATATATTGCAGCTCTTACTTGGAAAGGTATGTTTAATCAAAATTTTGGAGCTATAAATTTAATGCTAGGATGGTTTGGAATTCAAAATTTACCGTGGCTAAGTGATCCTAAATTAACTTTTTATGCAGCAATAATAACAAATATATGGTTAGGATTCCCGTTTATGATGATGATTACACTAGGAGGATTGCAGTCAATTCCTGCTGAGTTATACGAAGCCGCAGATATAGATGGAGCTAGTCCTTGGAGTAAATTTAAGGATATAACACTACCACTATTAAAGCCTACTTTAACTCCAGCGATAATCTTAGGAACAATTTGGACGTTCAATATGTTAAACATAATAATAATTTTAGCAGGTGGTTACGGAAATAAGGAAACTCAAATTCTAGTAACAGATGTTTATAGACTTGCATTTAACTTCTACAGATATGGTTTTGCTGCAGCTTACTCAGTGCTAATATTCATTTTCCTATTGGTTTTCTCTATTATCTATGTGAAGAAAAGCAATATATTCAAGGAGGAAATTAGATGATAGATAAAAATATACATTTCGAAAAAAATGATAGTTGGAAAAAAATAATAGGAATATATTTTATATTGATAGTATTTTGTGCAATAACTCTTTATCCTTTACTGAATGTGTTGTCAGTAGCTTTAAGACCTGGAAATCAACTATTCTCAACAAGTTTAAGAATAATTCCAGCAGATGCTACATTAGATAACTTTAGAAAAGCTTTATTTGAAACGGATCTATTGATTTGGTTAAAAAACTCGCTTATTATCTCTTTATTGACAGCGATAATTGGAGTTTTTATATCAATAACAGCGGGATATGCTTTTTCAAGATTTTCATTTTGGGGAAGGAAAGTTGGGATGATGACATTTTTGGTAACTCAGATGTTCCCAGCTCCAATGTTACTTCTTCCGATGTTTATAATTTTAGTTAAACTAAAACTTATGAACAGCTTTTTAGGATTGTTAATTCCTTATGTAGCTGTATCGGTACCGTTTTCTGTATGGATGTTAAAAGGGTACTTTGATACAATTCCAAAGTCTTTAGAGGAAAGTGCATATATTGATGGTTGCAAAGTATGGCAAGTTATGTATAAAATAGTGTTACCTATTTCAACACCGGCACTTGCGATAACAGCATTATTTTCTTTTATGACAGCATGGTCGGAGTTTGTAATAGCAAGAATAATATTAACATCAGCAGAGAAATTAACTCTTCCAGTTGGTTTAGTAAATCTTCAAGGATCATTTAGCGCAGAGTGGGGAACATATTCCGCAGCAGCATTGATAACAAGTATACCGGTAGTAATACTATTTGTTAGTTTATCAAGATATCTTGTGGGAGGTTTAACTGTAGGAGGCGTTAAAGAATAGGAGGATATTTTGGTAGAAAATGAAAAGGTTTTAGAAAATTTAGAAAAGATTGGTTTTGGAAGAAAAGAGGCAGAGGTTTTTCTTGAATTAATAAAAAATCCAGGAACAAATGGGTCTCAAATAGCAAAAACTTTAGGATACCCTAGAACAACAGTTTATCAAAATTTAGATATTCTACAAAAAAAAGGATATATAAATTCATATTTAGACAAAGAGATAACATTTTATGAAACGATGAATTTGAATGAAATATTTGAAAATTACCAAAAAAATGTAGTTAATGCTACACAATTTTTAAAAGATGAGCTAAATAAAGTTAGTGTAAATGGAAAGCAAAAACAGTTTTACAACTTAAACTCTTTTGAGGATATAAAAGATAGATTTAAATCTATTTTGAAAAAAGCTGAAAAGGTTGTTTACATAAATACAAATTTAGATCTATTCGAATTTGAAAAAGATTTTCAAAGTTTAAAAGAAAGAGGAGTTAGAGTTATATTCTTTAGTTTTAATAAATTTGATTATACAAATCTAGGGGTTGAAACATATATAAGAGATAGTTTTAATTTGAATGTAACTGATTCAGAGAAGAGAATAATGGTAGCGATAGATTCTACAGCAGCAATAATTGGAAGTGATTATGAGGGTGGGGTTTGTGGTACATATTCAGAAAACAGGTTACTTATAAATATAGTTATAGAACATATAAAAAATGATATCCACTTAATGAAATTAGAGGAAAGGTTTGGAAAAGATATCAATAAAATAATAACTTTAGATTTTTAAAGTAAAATGGGGTGATTGAATGAAAAATCTATTTTTTTTAGGAGCGTTTGTATCAGCACTTTTAATATCAGGATGTAGTTCAAATGAGATTAAAAAATCTGACAATATAGTAACAAAAACTAATCAGACATTGATTTATGGAGCTAAGGATACCACTTTAAGAGATTATCCTTTGACGACTAAAGGAGATAAAATTTCATCAGA
>DIXX01000034.1:5668-7873 GCA_002428805.1 Cetobacterium sp. UBA6069 | reverse complement strand
TGGGCAGATGCTAAATATATAGGTTTTGATGGAAAAGAACAAAGATTGTTTAATTTAAATGGGAAAGATAAAGGGTTTTACACAAAACCACTAGATTCTGGGGTTAGACCTGGAGAGAAGATAGAGGTACAATTGGTTCCAATTAATAATTTAAGAGTTCTATTTGGAAACTCAACAACTTCACAAGAGATACTGATTGATAAACCTTTATTCAAAAACGAAGAGATTACTAAAAAATATGGGCAGATTATAATTCCTATAAATTTAGATTCTAAAAAGGGTCCAATTATTCAAAACAACATATATTTTGGAAATGTAGAAAAGCCAAAAGAGGTTTCAACTTTCTTAGATACAAAACCTTCTAAAAAAATAGTTCATTCTACCGCTGATACAGGGGCAGAGTTAAAAAATATAAAAAATGAAAACAATAGGCTCAATAGTGAGATTCAAAATAAAGAGGAAATACTAAAACAGCTGAGAGAAAAGGCTAGATTGAAAGCTGAATTAGAAAAGAAAGAGTTAGAGATTGCAGAACTTATGAAAAAATTAAACCAAAATTAATAAATAAGGAGTGTACAGAATGCTAATTGAAAAAGATTTTTTAAAAGGTGCAATAGAAACTAAGGTGGGAGTTTTATTTAATAAAAGCATTGATGAAGCTAACTCTTTTGAAATCTATCAAAGTTTAAGTAAAGTACTTCTTGATAACATATCGAAGAATTGGTTAGAAACTAGAAAAAAATATGAGGGCGAGAAACAAGCTTTCTATTTTTCAGCAGAGTTTCTTATGGGAAGAGCTCTTGGAAATAATCTTATAAATTTAGGAGTTCAAGAAGAGGTAACTCAAGTATTAAAAGAGATTGGTTTAGATATAAATAGTGTTGAAGCTGCTGAAGAGGATGCTGGACTTGGAAATGGTGGACTTGGAAGATTGGCAGCTTGTTTTATGGATTCACTTGTAACTCTGAATCTACCAGGAACAGGATATGGAATTAAATATAAAAATGGAATATTCAAGCAAAAAATAGAAAATGGATTCCAGATTGAAACTCCAGAAACTTGGCTTAGATACGGTGACGTTTGGACAGTAGCTAGACCATTTGATGAGGTTATTGTAGAGTTTGGAGATTCTAAAGTTAGAGCCGTGCCTTATGATATGCCTATAATAGGTTATGGAACAGATAACGTAAATACTTTAAGACTTTGGGAAGCTAAAGCAATTGAAGAGTTAGATTTAAAAGAGTTCAACGACCAAAATTATGAAAAAGCTTTAGAAAATGTAAATAGAGCAGAGGATATCACAAGAATTCTTTATCCAAATGATTCAACAAATGAGGGTAAAAAATTGAGATTAAAGCAACAGTATTTCTTTACATCAGCTTCACTACAAGATATAGTTAGAAAGTTTAAAAAACTTCATGGAGATGATTTTAAAAGACTTCCAGAGTTTGTATCAATACAATTAAATGATACTCATCCTGTTATAGCTATCCCAGAACTTATGAGAATTCTTACTGATGTAGAGGGATTGTTATGGAAGGACGCTTGGGCAATAGTTGAAAAAACTTTTGCTTATACTAACCATACAATACTTTCAGAAGCTTTGGAAAAATGGTGGATTGGATTATACGAAGAGGTTGTACCAAGAATATCTGCAATAACAGAAAGAATTCATTATCAATTTTTAAATCTTTTAGAGGAGAAGTATCCAGAAGATAGAGCGAGAAGAGAGAGAATGAGTATTATCCAAGGAGATCTAATTCATATGGCTTGGTTAGCAATTTATGGATCTTTTGCAACAAACGGAGTTGCAGCTCTTCATACAGATATATTAAAGCATATAGAGTTAAAAGAGTGGTATGAACTTTTCCCAGAAAAATTCTTAAATAAAACAAATGGAATAACTCAAAGAAGATGGCTGTTACAATGTAATCCTCAACTTTCAAATCTTATAACAGAACTTATAGGTGATGGATGGATTACAGATTTCTCTCAGATGAAAAATTTAGAAAAATATTCTGCAGACAAAAATGTGATAGATAGATTTTTAAGTATAAAATCTGAAAAGAAAAAAGAGTTAGCTGATTATATAGAAAGAACATCAGGAGTTAAAATAAATCCAGATTCAATCTTTGATATTCAGATAAAAAGACTTCATGAGTATAAAAGACAACTGCTAAATATATTACATATTTTAGATCTATA
>DIXX01000034.1:0-5428 GCA_002428805.1 Cetobacterium sp. UBA6069 | reverse complement strand
TTTGGTGCTAAATCAGCTCCTGGATATATGAGAGCGAAAGGGACAATCAGATTAATAAATGAGATAGCAGATTTAGTTAATAATGATTTAGATATAAAAGATATGATAAAAGTTGTTTTCATAGAAAATTATAATGTTTCAGCAGCACAATATCTATTCCCAGCGGCAGATATTTCAGAACAGATATCTACAGCTGGAAAGGAAGCTTCAGGAACAGGAAATATGAAGTTTATGATAAATGGTGCTCTTACTTTTGGAACTTTAGATGGAGCAAACGTAGAGATTGTAGAAGAATCTGGAATTGAGAATAACTATATCTTTGGTTTAAAAGTTGAAGATGTAGAGAGAATGAAAAAAGAGGGGTATAATCCATATGTTCCTTACAATGAAACACCTGGATTAAAAAGAGTTGTAGAAGCTTTGATAGATGGAACTTTAGATGATAAAGGAACAGGTTACTATAAAGAGCTATATAATTCATTGATGAAAGGAGCTTCATGGCATAAAGCCGATCAATATTTTGTACTAGAAGATTTTGCAGAGTTTAGAAGAGTTCAAGAGAAAATTAATAAAGAGTTTTTAGATAGAGAAAGTTGGGGAGAAAAAGCTTGGTTGAATATATCTAATGGAGGAAAATTCTCATCAGATAGAACAATAGCTGAATATGCAGAAGAGATTTGGAATATAAATCCTCAAAAAATTTAAAAAGAAGGAACTACCACATATATGTGGTAGTTTTTATCATATTTAAAATTAGGAGACGAGAGATGAAGATACTTGCAGTTAGTGATGAAGCAACCTTAGAGAGATATTCTCCAGAAGTTTTAAAAGAGATGTTCAAAGATATCGAGTTAATAGTTTCATGTGGGGATGTGAGTAACAGATACTTAGATTATTTATTCACTGTGTTAAATAAAAATCTTGTATATGTAAATGGAAATCACATCTATGCAGAAGATCATGATATAAGTTTTTGTAAAAATTTAGATTCTGGTGAGAACTGTACAGTAAAAGGCATAAAAGTGGTAGGATTTGATGGTAGCCACATATATTCAAGAGGAAACCATCAGTATAGTGAGAAAGATGTATTTTTTATGGTGATGAAAAGTTATGTCAAAACAATGTTCAAGACTGTTGATTTAGTTATTAGCCATTCTCCAGTAGGGGGAATAAACGAGGGTGATGATCCGATACATAAAGGGTTTAATAGCTATAGAAAAGCAATAGATCTATTAAAACCAAAATATTGGTTGCATGGGCACGTTCATTTAAAAAGTCATCATGAAATCAGAGAGGAACAGTTAGAGAATACAAGAATAATAAATGTTTTTGGTTATAAGGTTTTAGACTTGGATTTTTCTTAGAAGGAGGTAATATGAAGGAGTTTATAGAAAAAGAGGAAGCAGAATTAGCTTTTAAAAAAGCTCTAAGAAGAACTAGGTTTAACTTTTTTGATAGAGAGGGAAAAAGAATTAAAGAGTTTGCAATAGTAGAAAAAGAAGAGCAACTTTCAAATAGAGTGTATTTAGGAGTGCGTGAAGTACTCGTTTCAAAAATAATTGGAACAGTAGAAAAAGCTCAAGATTTCGATAAAGATTTTAATCCAATGAGAGAGGAATCTAAAGTTAGATGGGTAAACGTCTACTTAAAAAGTTTAGAAGATGGAAATCTTCCGCCGGTTATTCTTTATAAAATAAAAGAGGAGTATTTTGTATATGATGGAAACCATCGGGTTTCTGTAGCTAAAAATTTAAATTTTCACTCGATAGAAGCAGAGGTTTATGAGTTTTTTTCAGAGAAAAATGATGATTTAAACCTTTTATCGAGAGAGAGATTCAGCTTTGAAAAAGAATCTGGATTGACTGGAATAGAGTGTTCTAAGAGCGAAGGGTATAAAGAGTTAAGAGAAGAAGTGAGAAAATTTTTAGAGTTTTACTCTTTAGGAGAAGAGGGATTTGAAAAATCCACAGTTTGGCATCAAAGAGTATTTATTCCAGTGGTAAATATATTATTCTCTAATTTTAAGGAGTCAGAGTACAAAAATAATGGAGATATATTTATTGAGTATTTGAGATATAAAAATAGCTATAAACTTGGAAATAAATATGAAAAAGGTTATACCAATACACTAGTGGATTATTTAAATAGAAATAAAATTCTATTGATTAAAAAATTAGAAACAGATATAAAATTGGATAGCTTTTTAATAGATGATTTCAGAAAGCTTCATTATATAGATAGAATTATGTTTTATACTGATGATACTAAGGGAAAAATCAAAGCAATTAGAGAGTATTCTAAAAAGCAGTTTAGAAGAGAAACTTTGATTATTGGAGAGATTGCACTTTTTAGTTTAAATAATGATATTCCAGGATTTATAGTTGGGATGCAAAGGTGGTTTGAAGGAGTTTACAATTTTTATAGAGATGAAATGGTTTTAAAATCGAGACAGCTAAATATAGATACGAAAGATCTAAATTTAGACTCAGTTGTAGAAGATTGTGTAAGATATTCTAGATATTATAGAAAAAAGGCTAATAAGTTATTAACTAGAAAAGAGTTAGTCTATAGCTATTTTTTAGATATATTTTTACCTATTTTTATACTGTTTCGAGAGAATGGGATTGAAAGCGATTTGAATAAACAATATTTAAAAATAAGCCAAAGCTATCTATATTATACAAGGTATGGAGGAGAAGATAATCTTAGAGTGTTCTTTGAAAAGAATATCTTAAATAAAGAGGAGTATAAGATTGGTGATTTCACTCTTAGTAAAAATATAAGATTAAACTATAATTTGGATAAAGAGATGGAAACTTGTTGGGTTTTAAAAGATTATGGCGGGACTCAAAACTATGAAACTATTTATAGATTGAAGGAGTATATTAAGTTTTTAGAAATTGATGATTCTGAAGAGAAAAATAAAAAATTCAAAGCTGATATTGAAAAATTATTAAAAAATCGTGAGACTTTAATTCAATATAACAACAATAGAATTTTAAATGTTATAAGAGGAAAGTGGGAGCAGTACACTTTTATAGATTATTATGGTACATTAGTATAGAGAAAAAGCTATCAACCTATTTGAATTAGGGTTGATAGCTTTTTTTAATCTCTTTAAAAATGGCATCAATATCATTTAAATCTAACACCTTTAACTTGTCATTGTTTTGAATATTTTTCAAGTCACTCACTAAAAATTTAAGGTTATTTCGATTAGAAACAGTTTCTGTAGAAATGCCGCTTCTAACAATCTCTAATTTAGGATATTCACTACCTTTAAAACCTTCGAGTAGAATGAAATCATAATTTTTGAAAAGCTGTAGATAAAAATCTAGATCTTGCTCGCTTGTTTGTTCTAAAAACATAAATTTACTTTTTGAAAAAATAACTGTTCCATGTGCACCAGCTTTTACATGCTTATCTGTATCAGAGTTGAGATTGTCCATTTGAAAGTCATGCCCATCATGCTTTATTGTTCCAACTTTATAACCCTCCTCTTTAAATTTCTTTAAAAGTTTAGTAATTAAAGTTGTTTTACCAGAGTTTTTGATTCCAGATATAGCAAAAAACTTAGTTTTATTTTTTGAAGGAGTAATTAAATCACTATAATCTTCAGGTGTATTTATATTTTTTAAAATCATAGAATCATCAAAATTAGTATACTTTAAATCTATATACTTAACATTTAGATTTTTTACAAGGTTTAGAACTTTATAATCCTTAGAATCTATTGCAGTTTTTATTTTATTTAATGCAGATTTATTATAGATTCCCATCAATGGATGAATAAATCCACTTTTATCTTTTACGATAAAAGCATCATAGTCAGAGGATATAAATGTAGTTAAATATTCTATAAACTCTTTAGTTAAGTTTGGAACATCACAAGGGGTTACAAAAAGATATGGACTTTCACATTTTGAAAGACCGTTGTATAGCCCAGAGATAGGTCCGATATCACTGTATTCATCATCTATTCGAATAAAAGAGTTATTCCAAATATCCTGAGAAGAGTTTAAAGAGAGATACTTTCTATTAAAGTTAGAAAATATCTCTTCTAAATTTTCTAAAAAAGATTTATCTTTATATTGTAGAAGAACCTTATGAGAAAAGTTCATTCGGCTACTTTTTCCACCGGCTAAAATTAAAGCATCAATATTTTTTAAGTTAGTCAATTAAAATCACTCTCACTTTATCACCATCTTTTAAAGCCGAACTTCCCGCTTTAATTTCAACAATGGAATTTTTACCAATAAGAGATGATATAGTTCCTGAAGAGTGTTTGTTGTCGTTTAAAAACACCTCACCATCTTTAAAGAAACCTCTAATAAAACGTCTTTTAGAGGATGCCTTACTAAATCCACCTTTAACAACAGCATCGACTATTTCAGTGCTTTTAATAGCATTTGAGCTAAGCTTAGAAATGATAGGTCTTCCTAAAAGTTCAAAATTAACTAACGCAGCAAAAGGGTTTCCAGAAAGAGATAAAATAACCTTTCCATCTTTTTCTGCAGCTAAAACAGGCGTTCCAGGCTGAATATCAATTTTCCAAAACAATCTATTAGCATTTAATTCTTTAATAACATCATGCATAATATCTTTTTTTCCAACTGAAACTCCACCAGTAGTAATAAGTAGATCTATATTTTTCAACTCTTTTTCTATAAAATTAGAAACTAAAATAGGGTCATCAGACATAGGAGGATACATAACACCATCGAGATTTAAAAATTTTAGTTTACTCATCAATGTAAAAAGATTACTGTTATAAATTTTTCCATTTTCTAAAGAGTCTCCAGGCATTAAAAGCTCACTTCCTAAACTTAGAATACCAATTTTAGGTTTTCTTAAAACTTTAATTTTATCTATTCCTAAAGAAGCAAAAACACCGATATGGTTATAAGTGATAACTTCACCTTTTTGTACAACAAGTTCTCCAACTTTTAGATCTTCACCTTTAAAGCAGAAGTTTTCATACTCTTTTAACTCTCTATATATTTTTAAAATACCTGTTTCCTCATTGAAATCAACTTCCTCTTGTTTTATAACACAGTTACAACTGTCAGGAATAGGTGCTCCAGTCATAATTCTGAAAGCTTCGTTTCTTTCAATCTCTTCGTTACAATAACCTCCAGCAAAAATTTCAGATTTAACAGTAAATACAATTGGATTGTCTTTAGTGGCTCCGATTGTATCAGAGCTATTTAGTGTGAATCCATCTAGTGGAGAACGATTAAATGGTGGATTGTTTAAAGGAGAGATAATATCTTCTGCTAAAACAAATCCCGAGCTATCTAAAAGAGATCTATATTCATATTCGTTTAATACTTCTATTTTATTAAGTAAAGTTTCTAGTGCGAGCTCTAAACTTATTTTTTCCATTGACAACACCTCTTATAAATTTAATTTTTCTATAATTAATATA
>DIXX01000062.1:83025-93016 GCA_002428805.1 Cetobacterium sp. UBA6069 | reverse complement strand
GAAGTTGCCAATCTTTTTTTTATACTCAAAAATTGGAGGCCAAGCCATATGTCGAAGCAAAAAAAGGTTAAATTAATATATAATCCTGTATCTGGTGGTGGAAAAATTTTAAAAGAGTTAGATAAAATTTTCTCGGTTTATCAGGAACATGGATATGTGGTAGATATATTTAGAATTTCAAAAGAATGCAAAAGAGAATCTATTTTAGAAGATATTGAAAGTTATGATCATTTTCTAATATCTGGTGGAGATGGAACGATAAATAGTTTTGTAAATATTTTGAAAAGAAATAATGCAGATATTCCAATTGCAATACTTCCTACGGGCACAGCAAATGATTTTGCCAATGTAATTGGGATGCCAAGAGATATAGAAAAAGCTTGTAGAAAAATTCTGTTAAGTGAGCCTAAAAGTATAGATTTAGGAAAAGTTAATGAGAAATACTTTATAAATATTGTTAGTGTTGGAGTTTTTTCAACAATTTCACAAACTACAGATAGAACAATGATAAAAACATTGGGAAAATTGGCTTATGTTCTAAATGGAATAAAAGAAATGACAAAAATTAAAAAATTAAAAGTTATATTAGAAAGTGATGAATATACAGCAATAACAGATGTTATATCAGTTTTAATTTTTAATGGAAAAAGTGCAGGTAATTTTGAACTTGCTTATAATGCAAAATTAGATGACGGATATTTTGATGTGTTGGTTTTAAAACCTGATTTCATAGGAGATGTACCAGAAATAGGGGCAGCTTTAGCAACAAAGACTCATCTTGAAAAAGATATTCATTCGGTGAAATATTTTAAAACTAAACTGCTGAAAATTGTGGGTGTTGAAAATTATTCAACAGATATAGATGGTGAAACAGGCCCTAAACTACCTATAGAGATAGAGTGCATTCACAACGGCTTAAAAGTTTTAGGAATAAGCTAAAAAAAATTTGAAAAGAGTACTAAAAAAATGGTAAAATATTAGAATGAAAATTAAAAAAGGGGATGTTGAATTGAAAACATTTACAGAAGTTCTAATATCATACTTTCGAAAACTAGATTATAAATTAACAGAAAATGTTTTTATAACCAATGTTCAAATGGATAGTAAGAAAGTAACAAAAGGGTCATTATTTATAGCTATAAACAATGGAAATAACTACGTAGATGAAGCTTTAAAAAGAGGAGCAGAAATAGTTATTTGTGATAGAGATATAAAAGAGTTAACTTTTTCAAATGTTATAAAAGTCGAAAATAGTATTGAGACTTTACAAGAACTAGCGAAAATGTATAGACAAAGGTTAAAAATAAAAGTTGTGGCTATAACAGGAAGTGAAGGAAAAACTACAACTAAAGATTTTATTTTTGGAATTTTATCAAAGCGCTATAAAGCTAAAAAAACTTTAGGTAATCACAATAATCATATAGGATTACCATTTACTCTTCTTCAGCTCCAAGATGATGATGAGATGGTTGTTTTAGAGATGGGTATGAGCAATCTAGGAGAGATTGATTTATTATCAAAAATAGCTGCGCCAGATTATGCTGTGATAACAAATATTGGAGATTCTCATTTAGAATTTTTAAAAAATAGAGACAATGTATTTAAAGCAAAAACAGAGCTTTTAAAATATGTTTCAAGTGAAAATACACTACTATATGGAGATGACCCTTATTTTAAATCATTAGAGGGAATAAAGATTGGTTTTAAAGAGCAAAATGATTATATTATCAATAGTGAAAAGGATGATTACGAAGGAATCAGCTTTAATTTGAATAAAGAGACCTATTTTATTCCTTTAAATGGCTCGTATAATGCGATTAATTCTTCTTTTGGAATTGTATTAGGAAAGATATTTGATATGAGTTATCCAGAAATAAGAGAATCTTTAAAAAATATAGAGATAACAGGAATGAGATTTGAAAAAATTATAAAAGATGAAGTTTTATATATAAACGATGCTTATAATGCAAGTCCAGTCTCAATGAAAATGGCATTAAAAGCTTTTTCGTCACTTCCACTAGATAGAAACAAAGTTGTTGTATTGGGAGATGCTCTTGAATTAGGAGAGAAAGAGATAGAATATCACAAAGAAGTTTTATTAGAAGCTTTAGAACATGATTTTTATAAAATTTTTGTCTATGGTGAAAGAATGAAAAAAGCTTCTGAGATATTAAATGACTCAAGAATAATATGTTTTGAGAATAAAAATACAATAAAAGATTCTATAAGAAACATAAAAAATGTAGGGGTTTTATTAAAAGGATCTAGAGGAATGAAATTAGAAGAAATAATTATGTAGTCAAAGGAGTAAGAGGGATGCTATATTTGTTGGCAGGATATTTTCCAGTTTTAGAAGGACTTAAATCAATATATTTAAGAAGTTTTTTAGGGTTTATATTAGCATTTTTAGTTGTCTTAATAACAGGAAAACCGTTTATACAGTATTTGAAAGTTAAAAAATTTGGAGAATCAATAAGAGAAGAAGGGCCTGTGAGTCATTTTTCTAAAAAAGGAACTCCAACAATGGGTGGTATTTTAATAATATTTGGAACATTATTAACATCACTTTTTATAGGAGATATATTTAATAAGTTTTTAATTTTGATGTTTGTTATAACTATTTTATTTAGTAGTATCGGATTTATAGATGACTATAAAAAATTTACAGTAAATAAAAAAGGTTTATCTGGAAAGAAAAAGCTTATGGGACAGTGTTTTATAGCTATTTTAACATGGTACTTTATAAAAGAGTTTGGTTTAACAGGAAATAAAGTATTGGATTTATCAATAGTGAATCCAATTGTATCTAACAGTAATTTATATTTAGGTGGAGCAATGATGCTGGTATTTATAGCCTTAGTTTTGATGGGAACATCAAATGCAGTAAATATAACAGATGGATTAGATGGATTAGCAATAATGCCAGTGGTTGTAGGAGCAACGATACTTGGAATAATAGCATATTTTACAGGTCATATAGAATTAAGTAGTCACCTTAATTTACACTATATAGCAGGAATAGGTGAGCTCTCAGTTTTCTTATCAGCTTTAATAGGAGCCGGGCTAGGGTTTTTATGGTATAACTTCTACCCAGCTCAGATATTTATGGGAGATACGGGTTCTCTAACTTTAGGAGGAATATTAGGAGTTGTAGCAATACTTTTAAAACAAGAGCTATTATTGCCTATAATAGGTGGAGTATTTGTTTTAGAAGCAGTATCAGTTATTCTACAAGTCGGATCTTTTAAAATGAGAGGAAAAAGGGTCTTTAGAATGGCTCCAATACATCATCATTTTGAGTTAGCTGGATTGCCTGAAACAAAAGTAACAATGAGATTTTGGATTGTTGCATTATTTTTAGGAATGCTTGCGTTAGGAGTAGTTAGATTAAGAGGAATACTATAATAAGGCCACAGTGAGAATCACTGTGGTTTTTGTCGTTTAAAAATAAGGAGGCTTTAGAAGATGAAAAAAGCAATAGTTTTTGGAGCTGGTGTAAGTGGAAAAGGTTCTAAAAGTACTTTAGAAAAAATGGGATATGAAGTATATTTAATAGATGATAAAATATCAATACCTTCAGAAAAAGGAATGGAAATATTAGAAAATGAAGATATAAAAATTTTTATAAAAAGTCCAGGGGTTCCTTATACAGAGTTGGTAACAAGAGCTATTGAATTAAATATAGAAGTTATAGACGATATCGAATTAGGGTATAGATATAAAATAGAAAATGAAATTTCTGGAAAAATAATAGCAATAACAGGAACAAACGGTAAAACAACAGTAACTTCTAAAATTTCTGAGTTATTAGAAAAAGCAGGATTTAAAAGTAAAGTTTGTGGAAATATAGGTTTTTCTTTTAGTGAAACAGTAAGTGAAAATCCTGAATTAGATTTTTATGTTTTAGAAACAAGTTCTTACCAACTTGAGAATATTAAAAATTTTAAAGCCGATATAGCTTTGGTAGTAAATTTAGCACCGGATCACTTAGCTAGATATAGAGATTTAGATCACTATTATGACACAAAGTTTAATATAGGAAAAAATCAAAAGGAAAACGACTGTTTTATAGTAAATACTTTATGTGTGGAAAGTTTAAAGAGACTCTCTAAAATCTCGGGAGATAAAAGATTTGTAGGTTTAGCTCAAAGTGATTTAAAAGAAAGTGTTTATGTAAAAGACGGATGGATAGTTTATGAAGGAGAAAAAGTTTTAAAGGAAGATTTAGCTTCTTTAAAAGGAAAACACAATTTAGAAAATATGTTGTTTATAGTTTGTGTAGGAAAAATATTAGGGATTTCAACAGAAATTATAAGAGAATTTTTATACTCAACAAAAACATTAGAGCATAGAATGGAAAACTTTTTTAAATATGGTAAAGTAGAATTTATAAATGATTCTAAAGGAACGAATATAGATTCAACAAAATTTGCAGTTGAAGCATTTCAAAGTCCAATTCTGATATGTGGTGGGTATGATAAAAAGCTAGATTTAAGCCCTTTAGAAAATTTAATTGTGAAGAAAGTAAAAGAGGTCTATTTGATTGGAGAAATTTCAGATAAGCTTCAAGAGGGATTAGAGAAATTAGGCTATCCAAGAGAAAAGATATTCAATTTAAAAAAAATAGAAGATGTTTTAAAAGAACTAAAATCTAGATTGGATAAAAATAGAGAGGATGTTGTTTTATTTTCTCCGGCGACTTCAAGTTTTGATCAATTTAAAAATTTTGAAGAGAGAGGAAAAATTTTCAAAGATTTAACAAAAAGTTACTTTAATTAGGAGAACGTTATGGCAAAAAAAATAATTATAACTACAGGTGGAACAGGTGGACATATATATCCAGCTTTAGCTGTTGGGAAGAAACTATTAGATAGAGGCATGGAAGTTTTATTTGTAGGAAGCTCAACAAGAATGGAAAAAGATTTGGTTCCAGAAGAGGGATTCAAATTTTTAGGAATAGATATCTATCCATTTCAAAATTTTAAAAAGATACATTTAAATTTGAAGGCTTTTTTACAGGCTTTTAAAATTGTAAAAAAGGAAAATCCAGAGATTGTAATAGGGTTTGGAAATTATATTTCAATTCCAGTGTTATTAGCAGCTCTAATTTTAGGAAAAAAAATATATTTACAAGAGCAAAATGCAGATTTAGGATTGGCAAATAAGATATTTTATAAAATTGCTAAGACATGTTTTTTAGCTTTTGATACAACATACGAGGATATATCGGTTAAAGATCAACATAAATTTTTAGTAACAGGAAATCCATTGAGAGAAGATATTTATACAATGGACAAAGAGTCTGAAAGAGAAAGACTAAAAATAGGTAAAGATGAAAAAGTATTACTTATAACAGGTGGAAGCTTAGGAGCTAAATCTTTAAATGAAGCAGTAATTAAAAACTTAAAAGAGATTTATAAAGATAAAAGCATCAGAATTTATTGGGCTACTGGAGATAAAAACTTTAATGAAATAAATGAAAAATTAGAGGATCAACAGATAAAAGTTAGCGATATTATAAAGCCGTACTTTAACAATATGATAAATATTATGGCTGCCGCGGATTTAGTGGTTTGTAGGGCTGGAGCACTGACAGTTTCTGAAATTATTCAATTGGAAAAACCATCAATATTAATACCTTATAACTCAATTAAGGTTGGGCAATATCAGAACGCTAAAATTTTAGCTGAAAATGAGGCAGCTCTTTTATATAGTGATAGCAAGGCAGATGAGGCTATTGAAAAAGCATTAGAGCTTATAAAAAACGATGATGAGTTAAATAAGATGAGTAGAAAAGCAAAAAATTTAAAGAAAAGTAATGCAGCAGAAAAAATCGTTGAATGCTTAGATATATGGAGGAGTTAGATGGAGAAAATATACTTTATTGGAATAAACGGAATTGGAATGAGTGGTTTAGCTAAAATAATGAAATTAAAAGGTTATGATGTTGTTGGAGCAGACCTTTCTAGAAACTATGTAACAGAGGAGCTAGAAGGTTTAGGAATAAAGGTTTTTTCAGAGCATTTAGAGGATAATGTAATAGGAGCTAATTTAGTTGTAGCTTCAAGTGCAATAAAATCTGAAAACCCAGAAATAAAAAAAGCTCTTGAATTAGGAATAAAAATAATAAAAAGAGGAGAGTTACTATCTATTTTAATGAATAAAGAAAAAGGGATAGCAGTAGCTGGAACTCATGGAAAAACAACGACAAGCTCTATGTTAGGATCATTACTTTTAGATATAGATCCGACAATCGTAGTAGGAGGTATACTTCCAGAAATTGGTTCAAACTCTAGATGTGGAAAAGCAGATGTTTTCATAGCTGAAGCAGACGAAAGTGATAACTCATTTTTATATTTAACACCAGAAACATCAATCATAACTAATATAGAAGCTGATCATCTAGAGAATCATGGATGCCTAGAAAATATAAAAAAATCATTTAGACAGTTTATGGATCAAACAAGAGGAGAAATTTTGATTTGTGACGATTGTTCAGAAACAATAGAGCTAGCAAAAGATAGAAAAAATATAAAAACATATAGTATAAATAAGAAAAATTCAGATATAATAGCAACAGATATAAAAGTTGAAAACTTTAAAACAAAGTTTAAAGTGACGATTGAAGGAGAAGAGTTTGGAGAGTTCCAATTGTCGATTCCAGGAAATCATAATATTCAAAATGCTTTACCGGTTATATATTTAGCTAAAAAGTATGGAGTATCTAAAGAAAGGATAGCTGAAAAGCTGCTAAACTTTAAAGGTGCTAAAAGAAGATATGATATATTGCATAGTGACAAAATAAGAATAATAGATGATTATGCACATCATCCAACAGAGATAAAAGCGACAATTCAAGGAGCTAGAACAATAGAAAAAAATAAAACAGTAGCTATATTTCAACCTCACAGATATAGTCGTATAAACTTCCTTTTAAATGACTTCAAAGGAAGTTTTGAAGGTGTTGATGAAGTTATCTTAATGCCTGTTTTTAGTGCCGGTGAGAAAAATGAGTTTGGAGTAACATTGGAAAAGCTAAAAGAAAAAATAGGACACAAACACTGTATAATAGTTGAAGAAAACGAAGAGATAGAAAAAATTGTAGAGAGCGAAAAAGATTCGGCAACATTCCTATTTATGGGAGCAGGGAATATATCAAGTTTAGCTCATACGATTGCAGAAAATATAGGGAGAATTAGATAATGAGATTGCACAAAAATTATATAATGAAAGAGCACTCTAATATGAAAATAGGGGGAGTTGCAAAAGAGTTTATAGAGATTGAAAATAGAGATGAACTGATAGAGGTTCTGAGCACTAGAGAAAAAGTTTTTATTTTAGGAAATGGAACAAACACTTTAATAAATGATGGTGTTTTAGAAACAACATTTATCTCTCTTAAAGATATAAATTATATTGACGATAAAGGTGATGGAACTGTCGAAGTTGGAGCAGGTCTAGATTTTTCTGATTTAATAGATTATATGGGAGAAAAAAACTATTCTGGATTAGAAAATTTAGCAGGAATTCCTGGAACTGTTGGTGGCTTAGTATTCATGAATGGTGGAGCTCACGGTACAGAGATTTTTGACAAAATAATATCTGTAGAGATTGTAGATGAAAACAATCAAATTAGAAAGATATCTAAAGAAAATTTAAAGTTTTCTTATAGAGTTACTGAGATAAAAGAAAAAAAATGGGTTGTAATCAGTGCTACTTTCAAATTTGATATAGGATACTTATCAGAAGTTGTAGATAGATATAAAATGAAAAGAAGTGAAAATCATCCGTTGAATGAGCCTAACTTAGGAAGTACATTTAAAAATCCAGATGGTTATTTTTCAGCTAGATTAATAATTGAAGCTGGCCTTCAAGGAGAGATTTTAGGAGGGGCTCAAGTATCAATGGTTCATCCTAACTTTATAGTAAATAAAGGTACAGCAAAATTCTCAGATATTATAGATATAATTGAGAAGGTAAAATGCGGAGTGAAAGAGAAAACAGGAATACAACTAGAAGAAGAGATAATAATTGTAAAAGACTAGGAGGATTAGCATGAGAATAGCAGTTGTTATGGGTGGAATTACATCAGAAAGAGAGGTTTCTTTAAGAAGTGGTGCTGCTGTATTAAATAGTTTATTAAGACAAGGATATGATGCGTATAAAATAGATTTAACTCAAGAGAATTTAGTATCTGCATTTATAGATAATGAATACGACATAGTATATCTAGCGCTTCATGGAGAATATGGTGAGGATGGAAGAGTTCAGGCTATTTTAGATATGTTAGGAAAAAGATATACTGGTTCTGGAGTGACAGGTAGTGCTGTAGCAATGAATAAAATTTTAACAAAAATAATCGCTAAAGATCTAGGAATTAGAATGGCAAAAACTTACTATACAGTGGATGAAATAGATAGCTATCCAGTTGTAATTAAACCAGCTAAAGAGGGGTCAAGTGTTGGATTATATATCTGTAATACAAAAGATGAAGCGATAGAAGCCTTCGAGATATTAAGAGATAAAGAGCCTTTAATAGAGGAGTTTATAAAAGGTGACGAACTAACTGCCGGGATTTTAAATGGTGAAAAATTAGGGGTTGTAAGAATAAAACCAAAATCGGGGCTATATGATTACGAATCAAAATATACTGTTGGAAAAACAGAATATGAATGTCCTGCTCAAATCGATGAGAAATCATATGAAGAAGCAGCAGAAGCAGCAAGAAAAATTCATGAAAAGTTAGGATTAAAAGGTATCACAAGAAGTGATTTTATACTAAAAGATGGAAAGACTTATTTCTTAGAAGTTAATACTTGTCCTGGAATGACAGAGACAAGTTTAGCTCCAAAGTTAGCATCATTGAAGGGTTATACTTTTGATGATTTAACAAGAATTATAGTTGAAAGTTGTTAACTATAAAATATAAGAAATAACAGGGAGAGATTCTTGAAAAAAATACTTAAAATTGCTATAATATTGGCACTAACTTTCATTATAATTCAAATAGAAAAAGATTTTAAAAATAGAGAATTTTTTAATATTTCAAAAGTTCAAATTAGTGAAGTTTCAAAGAGTTTAGAAGTAGATTTAGAAAAAATCAAAAATGAAATTTTGGGAAAGAATATCAATGACTTGAATTTAGACGGCTTAGAAAAGAAGATATTGAAAGATGTAAGAGTAAAAAAAGTAATTATTTCTAAGCAAAATCTAAATGAAATAACAATTGATGTAACGGAAAAAGAGAGTAATTATTATGTTCAGCACAAATCGAAGATATATACTATGGATGAAGATGGAACGATTTTTGGAAGACTAGATGAATATCCTAAAAAAAGTATGCCCATTCTTATGATTAAAGATAGTTTTGAAAAAGATAATCTTTTGCAGATAATGGAAAAGTTGAAAGAATTGGACTTGAAAGATGAGGTATCACAGATTTATGTTGGAGATAAAAACCTTGTTTATATAATTCTAAGAGATGGAATTAAGATAAAAACAGGGATAGAGGTTTCTAAAAAAAAATATGAAATAATGATGAATCTATATAAGACATTGATTAAAACAAGAGAGATTGACTATATAGATATAAGATTTAAAGATATAGTAGTAAAAGAGAAGGAGGGGAAAGGTGCAAGATAATATTACAAAGTTAGCTTTAGATGTAGGAAATGGAAAAATAAAATTTATTTTAGGAGAGTTAAGTACAGAGGGATTAAAGTTAAGAGTATTAGATTATTTAGAAGTGCCTAGTGAAGGGATAAAAAGATCTGTAGTAGAAGATTCTGAATTATTAACTGCTAGTATACTTAAAGGTTTGAAGGAACTGAAAGATAGAAATGGGAGAGATTTTGAAACAGTTTCTTTGGGAATTAGTAGTGATAGAATTATATCTAGAACAGATCATGGATGTATTGAGTTTGATGAAAAAGAGATTACAGCTCAAGACATGAATAATTTAGTGGAGTTAGTAAAAAATAATATACTGAAA
>DIXX01000062.1:63799-82749 GCA_002428805.1 Cetobacterium sp. UBA6069 | reverse complement strand
AAGAGCATTCAAGGGGATGTTCACTTAATAACAATAAAAAAAGAGGCGTTAGATCCTTTAGTAGAAGCTGTAAATAAATCTGGACTAGAAATAGAGGATATATTTTTAAATGCATCAGCTTCGGCTAAATCAACTTTAGAGCAAGAGGATAGACAGATGGGAGTTGCCCTGATTGATATAGGAGAGGGAGTAACAGATATAGCTATCTATAAAAATGATAAAATTATTTATACAAAATCATTATCAATTGGAGGTATGCATTTTGTAAATGATTTAAGTTATCTTCTTAAAATACCTAAAAAAGAAGCAAAAGAAATTCTTGAAAGATTGAGAGAAAAACAATCAGCGGATGATATCATAAGAACATATAATGGTGAATATAAGTTAGCTGAAGTAAAAGAAATTATAGATGCTAGAACAGGGGACTTAATAAACTTCATTTCAAAAACGATTGAAGAATCGGGATTTAATGGATATTTAGGAAAAGGATTAGCATTTACAGGTGGAGCGGTCTCAATAGATGAAATATTTAGTAAAGTTGGAAATAAAATGGAATGTGCTGTTAGAAAAGTAAATCCGTTTCCACTTAGAGGACTGGAAAAAGTGAATCCATCAATGTCAACAGTTATAGGTATTTTATTAACAAAATTAGAAGCAGAATTTAAAAAGAGAAACGAGACGATCAGTGAAAGTTTAGAAAAAGAGGTTGTACTAGAGGAAAAGGTAGAAGAGAATTTAGTAGAACTTCCGATAAATGAAACAGTCTTTAGGCAAGAGGATTTTGAAGAAGATTTTGAAGAGGAAGTAGTTACAGATGGTGCTTTAAATAAAATTAAAAAATGGATTTCTAACTTTATATAATAAGGAGCTGTATAAATATGTTTAATAACGAATGTGAAGTAAAGATAAAAGTAATTGGAGCTGGAGGGGCTGGAGGAAATGCCATAAATGATATGATTGCAGCTGGAGTAACAGGTGTAGAGTATATTGCGGCTAATACAGATGCTCAAGATTTAAATAACTCTTTAGCAGATATAAGAGTTCAATTAGGAGAAAAATTAACAAGAGGTCTAGGAGCTGGAGCAGATCCTGAAGTAGGAAAGCAAGCAGCAGAAGAGGATGTAGAGAAATTAAGAAATTTATTAGAAGAAACTGATATGTTATTTATAACAGCAGGTATGGGTGGAGGAACAGGAACAGGTTCAGCACCAGTTATCGCTAAGATAGCAAAAGAGATGGGTGTTTTAACTATAGGTATAGTTACAAGACCATTCTCTTTCGAAGGAAGAAAAAGAAAAACTAATGCTGATTTAGGTTTATCTAATTTAGAAAAACATGTTGACTCATTAGTTATTATTCCTAACGATAAACTATTTGAATTACCAGAAAAAACAATTACTCTACAAAATGCATTTAAAGAAGCAAACAACATCCTTAAAATAGGGATTAAAGGTATTGCAGATTTAATGATAGGTAGAGGACTTATAAACTTAGACTTTGCAGATATAAAAGCTACTATGCAAAATTCAGGTGTAGCTGTGTTAGGATTTGGAGAGGGAGAGGGAGAAAATAGAGTTGCTAAAGCTACTGAGAAAGCTTTATCATCACCTCTTTTAGAAAAGTCGATTATGGGAGCAAGCAAAGTTTTAATAAACATTGCAGGATCTTCAAACTTAGGGCTTATGGAAGCACAAGCTATTGCTAACATAGTAAAAGAAGCTGCTGGAAAAACTGCAGAAGATATAATGTTTGGTATAACTGCAGATGAATCTTATGGAGATAGAATTCAAGTTACAATTATCGCTAATAGTTTTGGTGATGAGCAAGAGAAGACAGAATCTTTCATAAATGTAGAGAAGAAAGCAGAAACTCCAAAGGTAGAAGAAACAGCAGAAGTTAGAGATGAATTAGATCTTCCACCTTGGATAAGAGCTAGTAGATAATATTAATAGTCACAAAAAAAGCTTGTAAAACTTTAAAAATTATGGTACTATTAATAATACCCTGCTCAGAATCAAAACGTATTTTGGGCTAAAACCATAGGGAGGAGGTAATAACAATGAAAAAGTATGAATTAATGTTCATCATCAACCCAACTATATTAGAGGAAGGAAGAGAAACTGTAATAGCTAAAGTTAACAACATTTTAACTGCAGCTGGAGCAACTGTTCTTAAATCTGAAAAGTGGGGAGAGAGAAAGCTTGCTTATCCAATCGATAAGAAGAAAACAGGATTCTACGTACTAACTACTTTAGAGATGGACGGTACTAAGTTAACTGAGGTTGAGTCAAAGCTTAACATAACTGAAGAAGTTATGAGATACATGGTAGTTAAGAACGACTAATTAAAGTAAAAAAAAACGTTTATTCTCAAATAAGGAGGTTATTAGAATGGCAGAATTCAGAAGAAGAAGAGCTAAATTAAGAGTTAAAGCTGAAGAAATCGATTACAAAAATGTTGATTTATTAAAGAGATTTGTTTCTGATAAAGGAAGAATCAATCCTTCTAGAGTAACAGGAGCTAACGCTAAGTTACAAAGAAAGATAGCTAAAGCTGTTAAGAGAGCTAGAAACATCGCTCTTATTCCATACACAAGAGTAGAGAAGTAAAAATAATGAGACTGAAGATTTTATCTTCGGTCTCTTTTTCTTTTTTTGTATTAAATTATAATTGGTTTCAATCAAAAAATAAAAAAAAGACAGGCTTTTTTGTTTAAAGCTGTCTTTTTTTATAAGCATTACTTGCTTAATATTTTTCTAAGTCTAGCACTTAGAGTATTAGCATTTGCTTTAAGGATTTGCATAACTTCAACTTCGTTAGCAGCCTTTAAAGATTTTAAAGTTTTAGTACAAACTTTAACTTTAACAGTTACACCGTTGATAACGATCTTAGCTGTTTGTAAGTTTGGTCTCCAAATTCTTCCAGTTACTCTGTGCGAGTGAGAAATTTGATTTCCGAAAGTTATTCCTTTTCCAGTAATTTCACATCTTTGCATTCTATTACACCTCTCTTTCGTTATAAACATGCAAATAATTATACCATTATCGAAAGAAAATATCAAGGTATTTTTTAAATTATTTGGAATAGTTTATAAAAACTACTAAATATGCTATAATAACAAGGTAAAATATATATAGAAAAGGTGATATGTAAATGAATATTCATAGCTATAAAGTATTAGAATTTAATAAATTAAGAGAAGAGTTATCACAATATGTAACAATTGAAGAAAACCAAGAAAGAATTTTAGAGTTAGAAACATTTAAAGATATCAACTCTTTAAAAAAAGAGTTAGAGATTGTTAATGATTTTATGGATTTTTTAAAATTTGATGGTGGATTTGAACCTGCTGGAATGAAAGATATCAGCAATATAACTAGAAAATCTCAATTGGTAGGAATGTATTTAGAACCAGATGATCTTTGGTCTTTAAATATAAACTTAAGAATTTTCAGAATATTTAAAGGGAGATTAGAAACTTTAGAGAAATATAAAAACCTTAGAGGTAAGTTTATATCTGTTCCAACGTTGAAAAATTTTGAAGATCTTATTAATAAGACTATAGATCCAGAGAGAAACATAAAAGATGACGCTTCTCTTGATTTAAGAGAGTTAAGATTCCAAAAAAAGAATATGGTAACAAATATCAAGAGAAAGTTTGATGAATTGTTTGCAAATCCAAACTATGCGAAAGCTATTCAAGAAAAAATCATAACAACTAGAGATGGAAGAAGCGTAATACCTATTAAAACTGATTTTAAAGGTCTTATCAAAGGTATTGAGCATGATAGGTCATCTAGTGGCTCAACTGTCTTTATAGAGCCTATATCGATTGTATCGCTGAATAATAAAATGAGAGAGTTAGAAGTTAGAGAGAGAGAAGAGATCAGAAAAATTCTTTTAAGACTAACAGATCAAGTAAGATTAAATACTTCAGTTATAAATGAAATAGGAAACGCAATAATGTATTTAGATATATTAAATGCAAAATCTCAATATGGAGTGGAAAAAAAATGTAGTATTCCAGAGATAAATAATAAAGAGATGGTTTCTTTAGTAAAGGCAAGACACCCATTTATTAATCCAAATGTAGTTGTACCTTTAACATTCGAAATAGGAAAAGAGTATAATACACTTTTAATAACAGGACCAAATACAGGTGGTAAGACTGTCGCTTTAAAAACAGCAGGACTACTAACTTTAATGACTTTAGCAGGAGTTCCAATTCCAGCAGATGAAAAGACGAGTATAGGATTCTTTGGAGGAGTTTATGCTGATATAGGAGATGAACAAAGTATTGAACAATCTTTATCATCATTCTCTGCTCACTTGAAAAATATCCAAGAGATATTAAATTCAGTAACAAAAGCTTCATTAGTGCTATTAGATGAGTTAGGATCAGGAACAGATCCAATGGAAGGATCAGCTTTTGCAATGGCTGTAATCGATTATTTAAAGGATAAAAAATGTAAATCAATGATAACTACTCACTACAGTGAAGTTAAAGCTTATGGTTATAATGAAGTTGATATAGAAACAGCATCAATGGAGTTCGATGTAGAGACTCTATCGCCGACGTATAAGCTGTTAATAGGTGTTCCAGGAGAAAGTAACGCATTAACTATAGCAAGAAGATTAGGTGTATCTGAAATAATCATAGAGAAGGCAAAGAGCTATATTAGTGATGAGGATAAAAAAGTAGAAAAGATGATATCTAACATCAAAGATAAATCTTTAGAATTAGAAGCAAAGCAGATTGAAGTAGATATTTTAAAAGCTCAAGCTCAAAAAGATAAAGAGGAATATGAGGAGAAACTAAGAGTTTTAGAAAAAGAGAAAAATCAAATTTTAAAAGAAGCTTATGAAAAAGCAGAATCAATGATGAGAGATATGCAAAATAAAGCTGCTGCTTTAGTAAATAAAATTCAAAAAGAGGATAAAACAAAAGAGGATATGAAAGAGGTTCAAAAGAAGCTTAATATGCTTAGAACATCTTTACAAGAAGAGAAAACTGAAAATGTTGAAGTAAAGCCAAAAGTTGCAAGAAAAATTGATTATAAAGTTGGAGAAAGAGTGTTTGTAAATAGCTTAAATCAATATGCAATTGTTAATAAAATCAATTTAAATAAAGAAACTTTAAACATTCAAGCTGGAATTTTAAAGTTAGAAGTTTCGATGGACGATGTTAAAGTTGTGGTTGAACCAAAGAAGAAAGAGTATAGACCAATAAATGCCCATACAAAGACGAAAGTTAAAAATGAGGTAGACTTAAGAGGTAAGCTTGTAGATGAAGGAATTTATGAGTTAGAGACTTATATGGATAGAGCCTTAATGAATGGATATACAGAGATATATGTTATTCATGGAAAAGGAACAGGAGCCTTAAGAAATGGAATTATGGAATTTTTAAAAACATCTAGATATGTTAAAAACTTCAGAGCTGGAGGACATAACGAAGGAGGAATAGGATGTACTGTGGTGACTCTAAAATAACTTTGATTGTTGCAGCAGCTGGAGTAGGGAAAAGGATGAACTTGGGTTATCCTAAACAGTTTTTAGAAATAGATAGTAAACCACTTTTTATTTTTGCTTTAGAAACCGCTCAAAAGAGCAACTTTATAAAAGATATCGTAGTTGTTACTGGAGAGGAATCAGTTACAATCGTAACTGAAATTTGTGAAAGATATAAAATTTTAAAAGTAAAAAAAGTTGTAGCTGGTGGAGAAGAAAGACAATATTCTATAGAAAATGCGTTGGAATATTGTGAAGATAATAGTATAATAGCTGTACAGGATGGTGTGAGACCATTTTTAAAAGAGAGATATTTTTCTGAAAGTTTTGAAATGCTAAATGAAAATAAAAATTTAGCAGGTGTCGTTGTTGGAGTACCATTAAAAGATACTATAAAAAGAGTAGATTCTACTGGTATGGTTATAGAAACTCCTAAGAGGGAGGAGTATATTGCAGTTCATACACCCCAGATTTTTAGAGCAGAGATATTAAAAAAAGCTTATACCAAAGCTAGAGAAGATAATTTTTTAGGAACAGATGATGCTTCTTTAGTAGAAAGAATAGGTGGACAGATAAAGGTTGTTATAGGAGATTATGACAACATAAAAATTACAACAGTAGAAGATTTAAAATTTCTTTAAGTGATAAGGAGAGGTAGATGAACATATTTTTAGCTCAAACAAAGCCGATATTAGGAAATACAGAGAAAAATTTAACTAGAATGGTAGAGGTAATTCAAAAAGAGATAGAAAAAGGAACAGAGATAGTTGTTTTTCCAGAGTTATCTTTAACAGGATATTTATTAGAAGAAATGGTATATGATGTAGCTATAGAGAAAGTACCACAAATATTACTAGAGCTTTCTAAAAAAATATCTATAATATTTGGAGCAGTTGAATTAGGGGAAGATCTATACCACTATAATACAGCTTTTTACTTAGAAGATGGAGAATTAAAACATAGACATAGAAAGGTTTATCTGCCAACTTATGGTCTTTTCGATGAAGGAAGATATTTTAAAGAGGGAGATAAAATAAGAGCTTTTGATACAAAGTTTGGAAGAGTGGGAATGCTAATCTGTGAAGATGTATTCCATCAGAGTAGTTCATATATACTAGGACAGGATGGAGCACATATAATTTTTGTGATAACTAACAGTCCGACGAGATTTACAAACAAAGGTTTAGAAATTGGAGATCTTTGGGAATCGATTTGTAAAACAACATCGGTAAGTAATGCTTGTTTTACTGTGATGGTAAACAGAGTTGGAGTAGAGGATGGAGTTAATTTCTGGGGAGGAAGTTTGGCAATAAATCCGTTAGGTGACACCATAAAAAGATTAGAATATTTTAATGAGGATGGAGCTAATATCTCAATAAATAAAAGAGATATAGCAAAAGTTAGATTTGCATCGGGATCAAGTAAAAATGAAAAGATAGATTTAGTACTGAATGAACTAAAAAGAATAAAAAAAAGTAGATAAATTTATTGAGAAGGAGTACCGATGAATAAAACTTTAAAAGTAACACTGACTATTTTTTGTGGCTTATCTATTTTAGCGGGAATGTTCTACGCTACAAAACAGAATCCTAGAGTTTATCTAAGTGATAGAATAAATGTAGCTTATGTAAACGAGGATATAAATCATAAAAATTTTGAGAATGTTATAGAGCTTTTAAATAAAGCTGATTTTAATGTTGATGATGGCATGAAAGAGGGATTGAAATATATAAAGGGTCTCTATATATTATCAGATAGTAGTTTTATATCGGATAAAAAGAATGCTGTTGGAATAGTTGATTTTGGATATTTTTATCCTTTGATAAAATTTAGAGTGGAAACATATTTTGATAGAGCTCATGATATGTATCTTTTGAAAGAGGAGTATAAGAAAAAATATTTCAATGGAGAAAGTCTTTATTTAAAAATAGAAAAAGGGAATTTTTTAGTTGCAACTAGAGAAAAAGATATAGAAAGAGCGTTGAAAAGTGAAAGATATTTTAATCAAAATTTATTGAAAATTTTAGATAGAGAAAATGATAATAACTTAGGTATGTTAATTTTAAATCTTGGAAAAAATCCATTAGGTGGATTTGATGAACTTGTTTTAACTGGAGATGTAAATTTAAAGAAAGAAATATTATTAAGAGCTAATATTGGTGGAAAAAATGATATTATAAAAAGCTTTAATGGAATTGAAGGAGATAATTTATCAGGAGATAGAATTGTTGAGAAAAACAAGTTATATTTAAGAAGTTCTAGAGATGCTGAATTGAGATCATTTTTATTTTTCTTGAATTATTTCTTTAGGAACAGTTTTATAGATGGAATCGCTTCGAGAGTAAATATAAATACACCTAAGAATAGTAAAGAAATAGAAGAGTTACAAAAAGAAAATTTTGTAAATGTGGATATAGCTCAAAAACAATTTATTTATAGCTATCTAGATATAAAGATAAAAAATAAAGATGTAGGGCATATTGAATTAAAAGGTATAGCAGAAGATAATAGATTGAAGATTACAACAATGTTAGATGAAGAGATAACACTAAATCTATTAAAGACGATTAAATAGGAGGCTAAAAAAGATGATAAAAATATACAATACGCTTAAAGGCGAGCTAGAAATATTTAAACCCCTAAAAGAGGGAGAGGTATCGATGTATGTTTGTGGTCCTACAGTTTATAACTATATTCATATAGGGAATGCAAGACCAGCAATCTTTTTCGATACAGTTAGAAGATATTTTGAATTTAGAGGATACAAAGTAAAATATGTTCAAAACTTTACAGATGTTGATGATAAGATGATAAAGAGAGCTAATGAAGAGGGAATCACTCTTGAGGATGTAGCTAAAAAATATATCGACGCTTACTTTGAAGATACAGCAAAAGTAAATTTAAAAGAAGAGGGAATGATTAGACCAAAAGCTACAGAGCATATTGGTGATATGATAAAAATTATAAAAACATTGATTCAAAAAGGGTATGCATACGAATCACAGGGAGATGTGTACTTTGATGTAAATAGCTATAAGAGTGAGTATGGAGAGTTGTCTGGACAAAGTATAGACGATTTACAAAGTGGTGCTAGAATAGATGTATCGGAAATAAAGAAAAACCCATTAGATTTTGCTCTTTGGAAAGCTGCAAAAGAGGGAGAACCGTTCTGGAACTCACCTTGGGGTAAAGGTAGACCAGGTTGGCATATAGAGTGTTCAGCGATGTCTAACAAGTACTTAGGACCAACATTTGATATCCATGGGGGAGGGCAAGATCTTATATTCCCTCATCATGAGAATGAAATAGCTCAATCAAAGTGTGGAACAGGTGGAGAGTTTGCAAGATACTGGATACACAATGGTTATATAAATGTAAAAGGTGAGAAGATGTCAAAATCTTTAGGAAACTTCTTCCTTTTAAGAGAAGTTTTAGAGCAATTTGAAGGAAGGGTTGTAAGATTCTTTATTCTAAGTTCTCATTATAGAAAGCCAATTGATTTCTCTGATAATGAATTAATTCAAAGTAAAGCTGGATTAGAAAGAATTGAAAACGCTGTTGCAAGAGGAAAAGAGAAGCTAACTTCTAAACCAGTTGAAGGTGGTTCTGATTTAACTGAACTATCTCAAATGTTAGAGATATCGAAAGATAAATTTGTTAAGTGCATGGATGAGGATTTCAATACAGCTGGAGGAATTGGGGCTATATTTGAGCTTGTAAAAGAGTTGAATAAAGCAGCGGAAGAGGAAAAAGTATCAAAAGCTGGATTTGAAGTTATAGAAACTACGATTGAGTATATCAGAAATGTAATGGAAGATGTATTTGGTGTTTTACTAAAAGTAGAGGTTCAAGTAGGAAATATGACGACAGAGTTGATAGAATTTTTATTAGAATTAAGAAGAGAAGCTAGAGAAAATAAAGACTGGGCTTTTTCAGATAAAGTTAGAGATAGACTTTTAGAGATGGGAATAAAAATAAAAGATGGGAAGGAAAAAACAACATGGTCAATTTAAATGTGCGTGAAGCAAATGGATTAGTTTTAGCATATTTAGGTGACTCTGTATGGGAACTTTCTATAAGAACACATTTCATAAATAAAGGTTATAATATAAAAAATTTAAATAAACTTGTAAAAGAGCATGTAAATGCTCAAATTCAAAGTAAATATTTAAAAAATATAATAGATGACTTAGATGAGGATAAATTAGCACTAGTTAATAGAGCTAAGAATAGTAATATAAAAACATTCCCTAAATCATGTACTGTTATGGAATATAAAGAAGCGACTGCGTTCGAGGCCTTAATTGGAGCTTTGTATGCAGAGGGAAAATTTGAAGATATAAAAAAAATAGTTGAAAAAAACTTAGGTTAAGGAGAAGTGATATTAAGTGGGATTCAAATTGAAACTGCCTGGATTTAGCAGAAGTATAGGAATAGATTTAGGAACAGCAAATACATTGGTATACAGTAAAAAACATGGAAAAATAATATTAAATGAACCATCTGTTGTTGCAGTGGAGAGAGAAAGTAGAAAAGTTTTGGCTGTAGGAAATGAAGCTAAAGATATGCTAGGAAAAACACCTGATTCGATAGTTGCAGTAAAACCTTTAAGTGAAGGAGTTATAGCAGATTATGATATAACAGAAGCAATGATAAAATACTTTATAAAAAAGGTATTTGGAAAGTACTCTTTGTTTATGCCAGAAGTTATGATTTGTGTACCGATTGATGTTACAGGAGTAGAGAAAAGAGCAGTTTTAGAAGCGACTTTATCGGCTGGAGCGAAGAAAGCTTACTTAATAGAGGAAGCAAGAGCTGCAGCTCTAGGTTCTGGAATAGATATATCAGCTCCTGAAGGAAATATGATTGTTGATATCGGTGGAGGATCTACAGATGTAGCAGTAATATCATTAGGAGGAACAGTTGTAAGTAAAACAATTAGAACGGCTGGAAATAACTTTGATATGGATATAATAAAGTACATCAAAAAAACTCATACATTACTAATTGGAGATAAAACAGCAGAGAGTATAAAAATGCAAATAGGAACAGCTATACCTTTAGTTGAAGAGGAAACTATGACAATAAAGGGAAGAGATTTAATAACAGGACTTCCAAAATCAGTAACGGTTGGATCAGAAGAGATTAGAGAGGCTATAATGGATTCTTTAATGGAGATTGTAACTTGTGTAAAAGATGTATTAGAAAAAACTCCACCAGAATTAGCAGCAGATATAATTGATAGAGGAATAGTTATGGCTGGAGGAGGTTCTTTAATTAGAAACTTCCCGGAACTTATATCAAAGCATACATCGCTTAATGTAAGATTAGCAGATTCACCTTTAGAAAGTGTAGTAAAAGGAGCTGGAATGGCTTTAGATCAAATCTCTGTATTAAGAAAGATAGAAAAGGCCGAAAGATAATGTTTAAAGATTTTAACTCAAACAAAAAAGCCATTGATTTTCTTCAAAAAGAACTTAATTTTGGTAGAGAAGCAGGAACATATCTATTTTATGGTGCTGACAGAGAGCTTTTAAAAAAGTTTGCAAAAGCTTTTGCTAAGAGTTTAAATTGCAGTAACTATAAAGATGATTTTTGTGGAGTATGTGAGAGTTGTATTAGAATAGAGAGCGAAACTCATGGTGATTTAGAAATTTTAGATGATATAACAGGAATTAAAATTGAAAAAGTTAGAGAGTTAGCTTACAGAGATTCAACAACTTCATACGAAGGGAAAAAAAGAATATATTTAATTAGAGATGTTGAGAAATTAAGAAAAGAATCTGCAAATGCTTTGCTAAAATTAATAGAAGAGCCAAATTCAGGAAGCTTTTTTATTTTGATGTCATCTAGTTTGAATATACTACCAACAATAAAATCTAGAGCAATTTTATTGAATTTTCTTCGTGAAACTCATGAAGAGATGGGAGTAGAAGAAGAGGAATATAATTTCTTTTTAGGAAAAACAAGAGAGATTGAATTATATAAAAGTTCATCTCTAATAGATTTGAAAGAGGGATGTTCATTTGAAAGAATTGGAAGTAATATAAAAAGTTATTTAGATACTGAGGAGTTTTATCACAAAGTTGAGATGTATAAATCTATAAGAGACTTTATAAATACAAAAGAGTATTTAACACTTGGAGATAAGATGTATTTTGTAGATGAAATTTTACTGAATACAAATAATCGAGAGTTGATAAAGGAGATTTTAAACTATACTTTAGTTCTTATTGGCAATAGAAATACAAAATTAGAAAAGTTATTAGAATTAAAGAATATGGCTAAGAGCTCTATAAACTTAAAAAATTTACTGACGATATTTTATACAAGCATTTAAGAGAGTGATTATTAATCACTCTCTTTCATTTATATTATTTATATATGTATGGTCTTATTCATAATACTTATTGATGTTTTTTATATTTTTCATTCAAAAATAATATGATTTTTTCGAAAATAGGCTTAAAATTATTCAAAAAAAGTATTATAATATATATGTAATTAATAAATCACGGAGAGAAGGAATCTAAATGTATTTTAAAAATTTTATTGTTTTTGGTATAACACATAAAGATTTAGATTTGTGCCAAAGAGAAAACTTTATACAAAATGATCCTACGTCTTTAGTTGAACTTTTGTTCAAAGAGAAAAAGGTTGTAGGTTATGTAAATCTATCTACCTGCTTAAGAGTTGAATATTATCTACATCTAGATAAAAATTATTCTTTAGAAGAGTTTAAGATGGATATTGGAAGAGATGATATTTTTATAAAACAAGGGCATGAAGCTGTAAATTATCTATTTAGAGTTACTTGTGGGTTTGAATCTGTGATAAAAGGTGAAGATCAAATTTTAGCTCAGATAAAAAAAGCACAGCTAACAAGTATGGAGAATAAAACTTCTAGCTCAAATATAAATGTCATTTTTAACAAAGCTATCGAATTAGGAAAAAAATTTAGAAATAAAAGTAAGATATGTCATAACGCTTTATCGTTAGAGGCAATTTCGTTGAAGTTTATAAAAAATAAAGTAGCAAATTTAAAAGATAAAAAAATTCTGATACTTGGTGTTGGAGATTTAGCAAGAGATATAATGGAGCTCATAACAAAAGAGGAGTATGATAGTTTGACGATTACAAATAGAAGTTATCATAAGGCCTTAGAAGCTAGCAATATATACAATGCGGATGTAATTAGTTTTGAAAATAAATTAGAAGAGGTAGCGAAAAGTGATATAATAATATCAGCCACATCTGCACCTCATGCTATTATAAAAAAAGAGGAGATACAGCCACTTTTAAATCAGAATAAAGATTATATATTCTTAGATTTAGCTGTTCCAAGAGATATTGAAGATGAATTAAATAATTTTGAAAATATAAATTTATACAATATAGATGATGTTTGGGGTATTTATTATGAAAATTTAGAAAATAGAGAAAATCTATTGACGAAATATGAATATATGCTCGGTGAACAAATGGTAAACTTAAAAAAATGGTTTGAATACAAAGAAGGGATTGCATAATGAAAGATAAAATCGTAATTGGAAGTAGAGGGAGCATATTAGCTTTAGCTCAAAGTGAAATGATAAAAGGAAGATTGGAAGAGAATTATCCTGAGTTAAAGTTTGAAATAAAAGTGATAGTAACAAGCGGAGATAAGGATCTGGTTAGTAACTGGAACAATAGTGATAAATCACTTAAAAGTTTCTTTACAAAAGAGATTGAATACGAGTTGTTAGAAGGAACAGTTGATATAGCAGTACATTCTATGAAGGATATGCCAATAATTTCACCGCCAGGACTTATTTGTGGAGCTACTCCAGACAGAGAGGATAATAGAGATGTAGTTGTATCTAAAGATGGAAAAAAATTATTAGAACTGCCTAATGGGGCAGTTATAGGAACAAGTTCTTTAAGAAGAACTATGGGGCTAAAAACTTTAAGGCCTGATTTAGAGATAAAACAACTTAGAGGAAATATACACACAAGATTAAAAAAACTTGATGAGGGTCAATATGATGCTATTCTTTTAGCAGCAGCAGGTCTTAAAAGAGTAGGTTTAAAAGATAGGATAACAGAAGAGTTAGATTGTGAACTGCTGATGCCAGCACCAGCTCAAGGAGCTTTACATATTCAATGTAGAGAAAATGATGAGTATATAAAATCAATTTTAAATAGTATTCATAATCCTGAGATAAAAGAGATTGTAGATATTGAAAGAGAGTTCTCTAAAATTTTTGATGGAGGATGTCATACTCCGATGGGATGTTCAGGTGAAAGAGTTGGAGACAAAATATCTTTAAAGGGTGTTTACTGCCACGAGGATATAATGTATAAAGCCGAAGTTTTAGAAGATAGAGTTTTAGGAAAAGAGATTGCTCATAAATTAGCTGCGAAGATAAGGGAGAAAATAAATGGTTAATCAAAAGATGGGGAAAGTATATATAATAGGAGCAGGCTGCGGAAATATAGATCTACTGACATTAAAAGGTAAAAGATGTATAGAGGAAGCTGATTGTGTAATTTATGATAGATTGATAGATCCAAAGGTTTTAAAATTAGCTAAGCCATCAGCAGAGATGATTTATTTAGGTAAAGGAAATACTGAAGGCGGAGTAATCCAAGATGAAATAAATAAAACTTTAGCATCAAAGGCTTTAGAAGGGAAGGTTGTAGCTAGAGTAAAAGGTGGAGATCCTTTTGTTTTTGGAAGAGGTGGAGAGGAGATAGAGGAGATAGTAAAGCACTCGATTCCTTTTGAAATCGTTCCAGGAATAAGTTCATCAATAGCAGTGCCTGAATATGCAGGAATACCTGTAACACATAGAGGGTTAGCGAGATCGTTCCATGTTTTCACAGGACATACTATGGAGAATGGTCAGTGGCATGATTTTTCAACAATAGCAAAATTAGATGGAACTCTTGTATTTTTAATGGGGATTAAAAACTTAGATTTAATAACGGGAGACCTAATCAATAATGGTAAAAATCCAGATACACCAGTTGCAGTTATAGAAAAAGGAACGAGTGAGAATCAAAGAGTTACAGTTGGAACTTTAAAAGATATTGTAGAAAAAGCTAAAGAGGATAAAATTGTACCTCCTGCAATAACTATAATTGGTGACGTTGTAAATATGAGAGAGACATTTAAGTGGTTTGAGAACCAACCTCTTTCAGGAAAAAAAGTTTTAGTGACAAGAGATGAAAAACAAGCAAATGAGTTTTCAGAGAAGCTAAGAATAAAAGGAGCTACTGTGAGAGAGCTTCCGTTTATAAATATAGAGAGTGCTGAGTCTTTTGATGAAAAAGATTTAAAGGGATATAGTGCAATTTTATTTAATTCACCAAATGGAGTTAAATATTTTATGGAAAATATAAAGGATATCAGATCTTTAGGTCATTTGAAAATAGGTGTTGTTGGAGCTAAAACAGATGAGCTATTAAGAGAGTATAAAATTATACCTGATTTTATACCGGAAAAATATATGGGAATAGAATTAGCAAAAGAGGTAGTTAATTTTACAGAAGATGGAGATAAAGTTTTATTTATAACTTCTGATATATCACCAGCAAAGTGTGAAAAATGGAGTGAGGATTACAATAGAGAGTTTCATAAATTAGTTGTTTATAAAACAGGAAAAAATATTCATTCTAAAGATAGAGTACAATCTGTATTAGATGAAGTAGAGTATATAACATTTTTAAGCTCTTCAACTGTTGAAGCTTTCCATGAAAGTATAGAAGGAGATTTATCACTTCTAAATGGTAAAAAATTAGTTTCGATAGGTCCTGTGACAACAAAAACTATGCTCCAGTTGGGATATACTGTTTCTTTAGAAGCTAAAGTTTTTGATGTAGATGGAGTTATATCTATAATAGGAGATGAAGAGTAATATGTTTAATAGAACAAGAAGATTAAGAGTATCTCAAACTATGAGAAATTTAGTTAAAAATATAGATTTTTCTTTGGATAATCTAATTTATCCCCTATTTATAGAGGAGGGAGAGAATATAAGAGTTGAAATTTCATCGATGAAAGGACAGTTTAGAATCTCTATCGATAGATTAGAAGAGGAGCTAAAAGAGTTAAAGGAGTTAGGAATAAAATCACTGCTTCTTTTTGGAATACCTAAGAAAAAAGATTTAGTAGGTAGTGAAGGATATAGTGAAACAGGTATTGTTCAAGAAGCTATAAGATTTATTAAATCTAAGTATCCGGAGTTTTTAGTAGTGACAGATGTTTGTCTTTGTGAATACACTTCTCATGGGCATTGTGGAATTCTAAGAGGAGAAGAGTTGTTAAATGACGAAACATTAAAGCTTCTTCAAAAGGTGGCACTATCACATGCTAAAGCTGGAGCGGATATAGTGGCTCCTTCAGATATGATGGATGGAAGAATTGCAGCGATAAGAGAGGTGCTAGATGAAAATGGATTTATAAATTTACCAATTATGTCTTATAGTGTAAAATATGCTTCGGCATACTATGGACCATTTAGAGAAGCTGCAGATTCAGCACCAGCTTTTGGCGATAGAAAAACTTATCAGATGGATTTTAGAAACTCAAAAGATTATATGATTGAGGTTCAAAATGATCTAGATGAGGGAGCAGATATAATAATGATAAAACCAGGAATGCCATATCTAGATATAGTAAAAGGAGTGGCAGATTCAATAAATAATCCTGTTGCTATTTATAATGTGAGTGGAGAGTATTCAATGGTTAAAGCTGCAGCTGAAAATGGTTGGATAGATGAAGAAAGAGTTGTAATGGAGAATATGTACGCTATGAGAAGAGCTGGAGCAGATATAATAATTACATATCATGCAAAAGATGTGGCAAAATGGTTAAAAAGAGGGGTTTAATATGAGATATAAAAATTCAGAAAAAATATATGATAAAGCCGTTAAGATTATTCCTGGTGGAGTGAATAGTCCTGTTAGAGCTTTTAAATCAGTGGATAAGACATACCCTATTTTTGTAAATAGAGGAAAAGGTTCTAAGATATATGATGAGGATAACAATGAGTATATAGATTATATTTGTTCATGGGGTCCTTTAATTTTAGGGCACAACAATGAAAGAGTTTTAAACGGAGTTAGAGAAGCTATCGAGCTTGGAAGTTCGTTTGGATTACCAACAAAGATGGAGGTAGAGTTAGCTGAGTTAGTTTGCAAGTGTTATCCGTCTATGGATATGATAAGATTTACAACTTCAGGGACAGAGGCCACGATGGCTGCTATAAGAGTAGCAAGAGCTTTTACAAATAGAAATAAAATATTAAAATTTGAAGGGTGTTATCACGGACATTCAGATTCTCTTTTAGTGAGTTCTGGTTCTGGATTATTAACAGATGGATATCAGGATAGTAATGGAATAACAGAGGGAGTGTTAAAAGATACTTTAGTTGCAAAATTTGGAGACGTTGATGGAGTGAAAGCAATCTTAGAAAGTAAAGAGGTTGCAGCTTTAATAATGGAGCCGGTTCCAGCTAACATGGGATTGATAGATAGCTCAAAAGAGTTTTTAACAGCTATGAGAGAACTTTGTACAGAAACAGGAACGCTTCTTATATTTGATGAGGTAATATCAGGATTTAGAGTAGCTCTTGGTGGAGCTCAAGAGTATTACGGTATAACTCCAGATATCACAACTTTAGGAAAGATAATAGGAGGGGGATATCCTGTAGGTGCTTTCGGTGGAAGAAAAGAGATTATGGATATGATTGCTCCTGTTGGAAGGGTTTATCATGCGGGAACTTTATCTGGAAATCCAGTAGCTGTAAGAGCTGGATTTGAAATGGTAAGTTACTTAATGGAGAACAGAGAAACGCTTTATAAAGAGTTAGAAGAAAAAGTGATATATATAACTGATGAAATTGAAAAATTAGCTAAAAAATATGAAGTACCTATAAAAATAAATAGATTGGGATCTTTATTTACAATATTCTTTACAGATTTAGCTGAAGTTACGGCTTTAGATCATGTTATAGAATCAAATACAGAGCACTATTCAATATATTTCAATACTTTACTAGACAATGGTGTTGTAGCTCCTCCATCAAAATATGAAGCACATTTCATTTCAACAGAGCACTCTAAAGAGGATTTAGATAAAACTTTAGAAGTGATAGAGCTAGCATTTAAAAAAATTGGTGAACTGAATGGAAAGTAAAAAATCTTTTTTTCCTTTGTTTATAGATTTGACAAATAAAGATTGTTTAGTTGTAGGTGGAGGAAATATAGCTTTAAGGAAGGTGAAGAGTTTAGTAGAATATGGTGCAAGGGTAATTGTGATAGCGCCATATATTTTACCGCAAATAGCTGAGCTAGATGTTGAAGCTGAAAAAAGAATTTTTAAAGTAGAGGACATAAAAGGTAAATTTTTAGTTGTAGCAGCGACAGATGATGAGAATTTAAATGAGATGATAGTGGATCTTTGTGAAGATAATAATATCTTAGTAAATAATATTACTTCTAAAGTGTATATGTCAGCTAGATTTACAGCACATATAGATACAGATGAGTATCAGGTTGCAGTTTCAGCAAAAGGAAATCCAAAAGAATCTGTGAAATTGAAAAAAGAGTTGATAGAGTATCTGAAAAATAGAGTAAAAGAAAAAGACTAGGCCCCTAGTCTTTTTCTTTTACTTATTTCTTGAAGTTTTCAAATAGCTGAAGAACTTCTTTAGAATATTTTCCATCGCTATCATGAGAGATAAATGGAGGTAAAATAGCGAGTGCATCTTTTCCATTTCTAATACCCTCTATTAAAAGAATTTTAGCTGGTTTATCAATTTTAGAATGACAGAACTGTACTCTTTTCGGAGCTATTCCATATTTCCTCATTGTATCAACAATCTCTAAAAAACGATCAGGTCTATGGACCATAGCGAAGTATCCTTTATCTTTTAAAAGTTTTGATGCGACCTCAATCAGACCTTCTAAGTCTATCGATATCTCATGTCTAGCAAGAGTAAGTTGATCTAAATCATTCAACTGATTTTCGTTTCCATGAAATTTGAAAAAGGGTGGATTTGTGACTACAACATCTTGAGAACCATGTTGTAAATGTTTATTCCAATTTTTCATGTTATCGTGAATAATAGAGATCTGCTCACTCAGATTGTTTAATTCAATATTTCTGGAAGCTAAATCAGCTGAAACTTCTTGGATTTCAATTCCGGTAATTTTAGCATCTGTTCTTTGTGAAAGAAATAGAGGGATAGCTCCATTTCCAGTTCCTAAATCTAGAATTTTTTTAGTTCCTCTAGTTAAAGATATAAAGTTTGATATCAATAAAGAGTCGAGAGAAAAATTAAAAAAATCTGGTCTTTGGATAATTTTTAAATTTTTATTTAATAAGTTATTTATAACTTCATTTTCATTTATTATCATTTCTTACCTCCAAAGTTATTATAACAAAAAAGGTA
>DIXX01000062.1:63124-63568 GCA_002428805.1 Cetobacterium sp. UBA6069 | reverse complement strand
AAGATATTTTCTAGAACCACTGTTCCAACTTTTTTAGGAGATTCTATTTTTATATCTTTTAAAAGTTCCATACAATCAAAAACCAACTCTTTAGGAATAGGTTTATCTGTTTTTACAGGAACCATATGGTGTATTCCACCATAAACTCTTACAATAGATGTAACCACTCTTTTAGGAGCGATTAACTCCTCTTTTCCATATGTTTCTCCTTTAGGACAAGAGTTTCCAGTAACCTTATAATCGTTTTCAATATCAATATTTAAATGACACCCCATAGGGCATAGAATACAAATCATCTCTTTCATCTTAAGCCTCCTGTAGCTCTATAATAATATCTTTAGAAATTCTTTTTAATAAAACTTCAGGAAGAAGAACTTTCTCCATCTCTCCCGGAGCTAAATGAGCTCTTTTAAAACTTGCTATTATATTCTCTCCTTCTTTAAC
>DIXX01000062.1:57737-62862 GCA_002428805.1 Cetobacterium sp. UBA6069 | reverse complement strand
TTATCTAAATTAATAACTTGTGGAACAGTGTAAACAATACCGTCTCCATTTTTTATATTTGAAACATTCTCTATTTTACAATTTTCTTCTGCGATGTAACAAGCTGCAAACTTTCCAGCTCTTTCACCCTCTTCACTCACGAAGTCAACCAAGTCGTGAACATGAACAACATTTCCACAAGCAAAAACTCCAGGGATGCTTGTTTCCATAGAATTACTAACTATTGGACCACTAGTTCTATTATCTAAAATAACTCCTGCTTCTTTAGAAAGGTCATTTTCTGGAATTAATCCAACAGATAATAAAAGAGTGTCACAATCATAGTGGATTTCCGTTCCAGGAATAGGTTTTCTATTTTCATCTACTTTTGCAACAACAACTTTTTCTAATCTATCTTTTCCTTTAATATCTACAACAGTGTGAGATAAAAGTAAAGGTATATTGAAATCATCAAGACATTGAACTATATTTCTATTTAATCCACCAGAGAATGGCATAAGTTCAACAACAGCTTCAACTTTAGCACCTTCTAAAGTTAAACGTCTTGCCATAATAAGTCCAATATCTCCACTTCCAAGGATAAGAGCTTTCTTTCCAACCATATGCCCTTCCATGTTAATATATCTTTGAGCTGCTCCAGCTGTAAATATTCCAGAAGGTCTTTCGCCAGGAATAGCTATAGCACCTCTAGTTCTCTCTCTACATCCCATAGCTAATATAACAGAACTAGCTTCAATCTCTTGATATCCATCAATAGGATTGATCATAGATATAACTCTATCTTTAGATATGTTTAAAACCATAGTTTCTAACTTTATTTCAATTGGGTGCTCTTTGACGAATTCAATGTATTTTTGAGCGTATTCAGGACCAGTTAATTCCTCTTTGAATCGGTGAAGACCAAAACCATTATGAATACACTGTTGTAAAATACCTCCCAACTCTTTATCTCTTTCTAAAATAACAATATTTTTAGCACCGTTTTCATAAGCTGATTTAGCAGCAGCAAGACCAGCAGGACCTCCACCTATAACAACAACATCATATCTCATTATTTTTTCAACTCCTCTGTTAGAATATATGAATTAGCTTTATCTAAGATAACATCTTTAATATCTTTATTTAATTCTCTAGCAATAATCTCTTGAACTCTAGGGCCACAGAATCCACCTTGGCATCTACCAGAACCAGGTCGACATCTTCTTTTTACTGCATCCATAGTAGTAGCTTTAACAGGTCTATGTATAGCTTCAACAATTTCACCTTCTGTAATCATCTCACATCTACAAATCATTCTTCCAAATCTATCATCTTCAGCTATTTTTTTAGCTTTTTCTTCTGCAGATAAATGCATGAAAAGAGTGTGCTTTCTAGGAGTGATAAAGTCATCTTTTAAAGTAAGATTAGCTCCAGAATTTTTTAATAAATCTATTGCTGCTAAAGTTATAGCTGGAGCAGCAGATAATCCAGGAGATTTTATTCCAGCAATATCGAAGAACCCTTTAACAGAAGATTCTTCAACTATAAAGTCTCCTCTATCTGATTCAGCTCTAATTCCAGCGAAAGTTCTGATGTTTTCTCTGAAGTTTATATCTTTAATAGAGTGACTTCCTTTAAACTTGATATATTCAAGTCTATCTGTTGCAGTTGAAACATCATATCTATTATCGATATCCTGAGCATCTGGTCCAACTAAAAGATTTCCGTGGACAGTTGGAGTAACAAGAATACCTTTTCCAAGTTTTGATGGACATTGGAAAACTGTTTGATTTACTCTTTTTCCTTGGTTTTTATCAAGAACGAAATATTCTCCTTTTCTAGGGAGGATTTTGAAAGACTCTGGTGCAATCATGTTATGTATTAAATCAGCATGGACACCTGCACAGTTGAAAATATATTTTGTATGGAAAATTCCAGTGTCAGTATAAACATCAAAAACGTCATTATTTTTTACGATATTTTTAACGGTTGTATTTAAGAAAAGATCTACCCCATTTTCAACGGCATTATCTATAAGAGCCTCTGCAAACTCCCAAGGAGAAACAATCCCTGCTGAAGCACAGTGAAGTGCAGCGATAGCTTTATCATCTACATTAGGCTCTAACTCTCTCAACTTCTCTTGAGGAATGATACTTAATCCAGGAACTTTATTTATGATACCTCTGTTGTAAAGAACCTTTAGATGTTCTGCTTCTTCTTCGTTGAATGCTAATACAAGCGAACCATTACGTTTAAATGGAACAGAAAGCTCGTTACATAAGTCTTCGTATAAAGAGTTACCTAAAACGTTAAGCTTAGCCATAAGAGACCCCTCTTTAGCATCGTATCCCCCATGTACTATTGCACTGTTAGCTTTTGTCGTTTCATTAGATACATCCGTATCTTTTTCTAAAATTGCAACTTTTAATTTATATTTAGAAAGCTCTCTAGCGATACCAGTTCCAATAATACCAGCACCAACGATTAAAATATCATACATAAAATTCCCTCCTAGTTTTTCATAGCAAAAAAGAGAGCACAAAAAGGTGGTAACTCGTTACCAACACTTTTTTAGCTCTCTTCATCTCTATTGCTAATATTCAATTTTTCTAATCTAACTATACTACTTTTTTTTCAATTAGTCAAGCTCCCAATTTAAAGATCTTTCTACAGCTTTTTTCCATTTTTTATGCTTTGAGTTTCTATCCTCTTCACTCATATTAGGAGTGAATGTCTTTTCTAAACACCAATTTTTCTTAATCTCATTTTTATTATCCCAGAATCCAACAGCAAGACCTGCAAGATAAGCAGCTCCTAAAGCTGTAGTTTCAACTGTAGATGGTCTGTGAACCTCTTTACCTATTATATCAGCTTGGAACTGCATTAAGAAGTTGTTAGCTGAAGCACCTCCATCAACTTTAAGTGCTTTTAATTCAATTCCAGAATCAGCTTGCATAGTTTCTAAAACATCTCTAGTTTGGTAAGCGATAGATTCTAAAGTTGCTCTAATAATGTGGTTTTTATTAGCACCTCTAGTAAGTCCTAAAATAGCACCTCTAGCATACATATCCCAGTGAGGAGTTCCTAATCCAACAAAAGCTGGAACAAAATATACTCCCCCATTATCTTTAACTTGATTTGCAAAATACTCTGTATCTTTTGAATCAGTTATTAACTTCATTTCATCTCTTAGCCATTGAACTGCAGCTCCAGCAACAAATATACTTCCTTCAAGAGCATATTCCACTTTTCCATCTAAACCAATAGCGATAGTAGTTAAAAGTCCATTTTTACTTTGATACATCTTATCACCGGTATTCATAAGCATGAAACATCCAGTTCCATATGTATTTTTTGCTTCTCCTTTTTCAAAGCAAGCCTGTCCAAATAGAGCAGCTTGCTGATCTCCTGCAACTCCACAAATAGGGACTCTATGTCCACCTTTACCACCAAGGTTAGCATAACCAAATGTTCCACTAGAATCCTTAACTTCAGGTAACATAGATTTTGGGATATTAAGCTCAGCTAAAAGTTTTTCATCCCAGCAAAGATCTTTTATATTGTATATCATAGTTCTAGATGCGTTAGTATAATCTGTTGCATGTGATTTTCCATTAGTAAGTTTCCAGATTAACCAAGTATCAACAGTACCAAAAAGAAGTTCTCCTCTTTCAGCAGCCTCTCTAGCTCCTTCAACATTATCTAAAATCCATTTTATTTTAGTTCCAGAGAAATAAGCATCCACAACTAATCCAGTATTGTCTCTTATATAATCAGCCAATCCTTTAGCTTTTAAATCATCACAGATATGAGCTGTTCTTCTACATTGCCATACGATAGCGTTGTAAACAGGCTTTCCAGTAACCTTATTCCAAACAACTGTAGTCTCTCTTTGATTTGTAATACCAATACCGATGATATCATGTTGAGAAATTCCAGATTGACCCATAGCTTCAGCTAAGACTCCACTTTGGCTTGCCCATATCTCCATAGGATCATGTTCAACCCATCCCTCTTTAGGATAAATCTGCTTAAATTCTTTTTGTGCACTTGCAACTATATTTTGTGCTTCATCAAAGATAATAGCTCTTGAACTAGTTGTTCCTTGGTCTAATGCGATTATATATTTCATGAAAACCTCCTATTGTTTAGAAATTATTTTTTAGTTAAAAGCAGCTACGAAAGCTAATGCGCCAATTATACCACCAATAATAGGGCCAGCTATAGGAACCCAAGCATATGCCCAATCAGAATCGCCTTTGTTAGCAATTGGTAAAATAGTATGCATGATTCTAGGTCCAAAATCTCTTGCAGGATTTATAGCATAACCTGTTGGACCACCTAAACTTAAACCTAAACTCCAAATATAAAATCCAGCAAGTAATGGACCGACAATTCCTGTGAAGCCTTTTATTATTTCTCCGTTAGGCAGTGTGGCAGTAAAAGCTTGATTGTTCATATGACCGATAGCTAATAATCCAAAAACTAGCATAAAAGTACCGATAGCTTCTGTTACAAAATTCCACTTTAAATCTCTAATAGCAGGACCAGTAGAGAATGTAGCTAAAATAGAACCAGTATCAGTTGTTTCATCGTAGTGTTTCTTATAAGTTAAAAAAACAAATAGTTGTCCAAGCATTGCACCTAAAACTTGCGCAATAATATACCCTAAAACAAGATTTTTAGGGAAAAGCCCAGCAATAGCAAATCCTATTGTAAGTGCAGGATTTAGATGACCTCCGCTGACCCATCCAACAGCGTATGCTCCAGCCATAACTGCTAGACCCCAAGCTGTAGTGACAACGATCCATCCTGAATTATTTCCTTTTGTTTTGCTTAAAGCTACATTTGCAACAACGCCATTACCTAGTAAAACTAAGATTGCAGTTCCTATAAATTCAGCTATAAAAACATTCATGATACCCTCCCGTATTATTTTTTTTATATTAAAAAAAGCTATTCAAAAAAAGAAGGACATTTAATTCCTTTTGATTGAATAGCTTCTCTAATATCTCTAGCTAAATTAACCTATAATATTTAATTTTGTGGTAGATATAGCCACAGCTCCGCTATTTAAAGCTAGACTTATATCCTCTTCGTCAGATATAAGGCCACCTGCTATTATAGGAATTGAGCTTTGTTTTGA
>DIXX01000062.1:57032-57470 GCA_002428805.1 Cetobacterium sp. UBA6069 | reverse complement strand
GCTGTTGTAGTTAAAGAAAGTGAATCTATTAAAAAACATCTTAAAATAACTAAAAAGCCCACTTTGTTAGCATATTTAGCAACTGCCGATTTAGTTGTAATAATACCATCTGCAAAAGTATTTTCTCTAAGATAATCAATTGCAGAATTTTCTTTTGTATTAAGTCCTTGTATCATATCTAAATGAATAAAACATATTTTTCCACTTGCTTTAATTAAACGAGTTGTTTCTTCAATAGAACAGATATCGCTACTCAATAAAAATATGATTTTAACAGAGCTAGAAAGAGCATTTTCTAAAGTCTGTTGATCTTTTACGGCAAGAATTTTGTTGTTTTCGATTAAAATCTTTTCGAAATTTGAGTTCATTTTAATCTCCTTATGTCTTTTATCAATATTAAGTATACTATATTAATTTTAAATGTCAATATAAAAAACA
>DIXX01000062.1:55228-56772 GCA_002428805.1 Cetobacterium sp. UBA6069 | reverse complement strand
CTAAAGCTCTCTTTTTAATTTGTTTATATGTTTTTAGCAGGTTTAGTAATACCAATTAATACAGCAGTAATTAATGAACCGATAACAGCAGAAGCAAGGTACATTAAAGGATTTGTAATAATAGGTAGTACAAATAATCCACCGTGAGGAGCAGGAAGTTGACATTTGAATGCCATAGCAAGTCCACCAGCAACAGCAGAACCAACAACACAGCTAGGAATTATTCTCATAGGATCAGCAGCAGCAAAAGGAATAGCTCCTTCTGTTATAAATGATGCACCCATGATGTAGTTAGTTAATCCAGCTTCTCTCTCATCTTTTGTAAATTTATTTTTAAAGAATGTTGTAGCTAGAGCTATACCTAAAGGAGGAGTCATTCCACCAATCATAACAGCGGCATGAGGATAGTAGTTTCCAGCAGCAATAGCAGCAATACCAAATGTAAATGCAGCTTTATTTATAGGTCCACCCATATCGATAGCCATCATACCAGCTAAAACAGCACCTAATAAAATCAGATTTCCAGTTCCAAGACTATTTAAGAAATCTGTAATTCCATTGTTTATAGCAGCAACTGGAGATATAACAACAGTATACATAAGCAGACCAGTTATTAAAATACCAAATAGTGGGTAAAGTAAAACAGGTTTAATTCCTTCTAGTTTTTCAGGTAATTTAGCGAATGCTTTCTTTAAAAGAACAACAACATAACCACCAAGGAAACCTCCAACTAATCCACCAAGGAAACCTCCACCGTTATTAGCAGAGATAAGTCCTCCAACCATTGCAGGAGCAAATCCAGGTCTATCAGCTATACTCATTCCAATGAAACCAGCTAAAACAGGAACCATTAAGAAGAATGCATTACTTCCACCAATATCCATAAGAATTTTAGCTATAGGATTAAAACTAGGATCAGCTGGATTAGATGCATTAATTCCAAATATAAATGATAGAGCTATTAGTATTCCTCCACCAACAACGAAAGGTAGCATATTAGAAACTCCACTCATAAGATGCTTGTAGAAACCTTTTCTATCATTAGATGTAGATTTTGAAGTTTCATTTGAAGAATATACTGGAGCTTTTTTATCTAAAGCGTTTTGTATAAGCTCTTGAGGTCTTTTTATTCCATCTTTAACTGGAACAATCTCAACATGTTTTCCATTGAATCTTCCCATATCAACATTTTTATCAGCAGCAACAATAATACCTTTTGCATTTTTGATATCTTCATCAGTAATCATATTTTTAACACCAGTTGAACCATTAGTTTCAACTTTTATAGTTACTCCCATCTCTTTAGCTTTTTTATTTAAAGCCTCAGCAGCCATATATGTATGAGCAATTCCAGTAGGACAAGCAGTAACAGCTAAAACATCAAAATTATTTCCGATAGATACAGTTTCCTCTTTAACAGGTGCATCTTTTAAAAGGATATTTAAAACTTCGTCTTCTGAAGTAACATTTAGAAGTTGCTCTCTTACATCGTCGTCTAAAAGAAGAGAAGTAAGTTGAGATAAAGTTTCTATATGAGAATCTGT
>DIXX01000062.1:48938-54949 GCA_002428805.1 Cetobacterium sp. UBA6069 | reverse complement strand
TGAGGAATAGCTATTCCCTCTTCTAATCCAGTACTGCTTTGTTCTTCTCTTTTTATTATAGTCTTTTTAAATTCATCTTTATCATTAAGTCTTCCATTTGCATATAGCACTTCAACAAGCTCATCGATAACTTCGGCTTTAGTTGTAGCTTTTAAATCTAACTTCATACAGTTTCTAACTAACATTTTATCTAACATGATTATCCTCCCGATTATAATTTATTTATTTTAATTTCTTTTAGTAAATTTTGCATAGTTTCAAAAGTAGCTAAACCTTTAGAAAAAGCAGTAGCACTACCAGAAGCTATACCTAGTTCATAACATTTATCTAGTGATAAATTTTGATTAAGTCCATAGATAAAACCACCAATCATAGAATCTCCAGAACCGTTCGAGCTTATTAATTTTCCTTTTGGTACACCACTAATATATATATCGTCTTGAGTTATAAAGATAGATCCTTTAGCTCCAAGAGAGATTAAAACATTTTCAGCACCCATAGTTTGTAGTTTTTTTCCAGCTTCAATTAGCTCTTCGTTTGTAGAGAAATTTGAATGGAAAAATTCATTTATTTCATCTTGATTTGGCTTGATTAAAAATACACCTTTTTGTAAAGCAACTTCAAAAGGTAATCCTCTAGTATCTAAAATAACCTTAACATCCTTAGGAATAGTTTCGATTATATCAGCGTATATAGATGTTGATATTGATGCAGGGACACTTCCTGAAAGAGCTAAAATATCTCCACTTTTTAGATTAGTTTTTAAGAAGTTGAATAACTCTTCTAAATTATCTTTTTCTATAGTAGGTGAAGTACCAGCTATTTCACTTTCAAGACCGTTGTTATTGATTTTAATATTGATACGAGTATCTTCTTTAATATTAAAGAATTTAGTATCTAATCCATCATTTTCTAAAGTAGATTTAATGAAATCTCCTGTGAATCCACCAATAAATCCAAGGCAGATTGAGTCTGTGTTAAAGTTTTTTAAAATTTTAGAAACATTAATTCCTTTTCCACCTGGAAGTTTGTAAGTTTCAGTAGGTGTATTTAGATTTCCTTCAACGAAAGAGTCAAAGGATAAGAAATAATCTATTGCAGGATTTAAAGTTAATGTATATATCATTTTAGGACCTCCGCTTTTATTATATTTTGATACTCTTTAGAAAGGGGTTTATCTGTGATAAGAGTTCCTTTATCTAAAGTTGAAAAAATTGTGAAACTGCTTTTTCCGATTTTTGTATGATCACATAGAAAGAAAACATCTTTACCTCTATTGATAGCTTCAGATTTAATCATAGCCTCTTCAAAAGAGGGGGTGCTATATCCATCTTTATTAAGAGCATTTACTCCTATAAAAACAGAATCAAAGTTAAAAGTTTTCAAGTATTGAACTGCAGAATATCCAACAGTACAACTAGTTTTACTTTTAATTTTACCTCCGATTAAAAAACTTTCAATATTATATTTTTCTAGTTTATCAATAAGGTTTAAACCGTTTGTGACAACTTTTACATTTAAATTTTTAAGATATTTAATCATATAAAGAGTTGTTGTACCAGCGTCTAAGAATATACATGTATCTCTTTTAACAAAAGTAGCAGCAAGTTGAGCAATTTTTTCCTTTTCCTCTTTATTAAGATTTCTTCTAAAGTGAATATTGAAATCTTTTGTAGTATCTAAAGAGTTATTTAAGATAGCTCCACCATGGACTCTTTTAATTAGTTCTTTTTTTTCTAAAGTTGCTAAATCTCTTCGAGCAGTAGCTTCAGATATTTTTAGAAGTTCTACAATTTCTTGGACTTTAACAATCTCTTTTTGTTTTAATAGTTCTAAAATAGAATTTTCTCTCTCTATATTTAACATGAAATCACTTCCTTTTATATGAAGTATATTATCATAGTATATAATAAAAATCAATCATTTTCTTTCAAAAACTTTCAAAAACAATCAAAAATAAAAAAATGAAGGATTTTTTATAAAAAAGAGTTAAAATAGGAAAAGGAGGAGATAAAAATGAAAAAAATTGATTTTACAGAAAAAATAATAGGAAAAGATAGATATTTTAATTCAGCAGTCATAGCTTTGGTTGTAGAAAAAAACGATGAAAACTACTTTTTATTTCAAAAACGAGCAAAAGGAATCAGACAAGCTGGAGATATATCATTTCCAGGTGGTAAAGTAGAAGAAAATGAAACAGCTTTAGAGGCGTCTTTAAGAGAGTGTTATGAAGAGATTGGAATAAATAGTGTTCATATAAAAGGTAAGGTAGGAACATTAGTAATTCCTTCAGGAGTTATGGTGGAAGCTTTTCTTGGGTTTGTTAAAGAATCGGAATTTATGAATCTAAAAATTAATGAAGATGAAGTAGAAGAGTGCTTTTTAGTTCCAGTTCAATTTTTTAAAAATAATGAACCAAGAGTAGAAAAGTTAGAGGTAGAAACTAGACCTTACTATGAAGAGAACGGGGTTAGGTATGTATTTCCAGCAATAGAGTTAAATCTTCCTAAAATGTATCATTCTCCATGGAAAAGTTCACCAAGAGAGGTTTTTTTATATATCTATGAAGATAAAGTAATATGGGGTTTAACTGCAGAGATTATTAAAGCAGCAGTAGAGTATTTAGAATAAAAAAAGAGGTCTGACCTCTTTTTTTAATCAAAATTCTTTTTTATAAAAGATAAAAACATTGTAATAGATAGCAAATCAGCAGCTCCACCAGGACTAATTCTTTTGCTGATAAAATCATCTTCAATCTTCTTTAAAATATCTGTATCTAAAGTTTTATTTTTAAATGTTTTTTCTAGGTTTTTTGCAATCTCTTTAACTTGATTCAAAACTGTAACATCATGTCTGTGTAAAATAGTTGTATCCTCTAAAATACTCATTAAATAAATTAGAGTTCTTATCATAGCGTGATTTATATGCTCATTATTTTTGATAGCATTTTCAAAGATATCAATAGCTCCATTGAAAATCATCTCTAATCCATCTCTAGCTACACCTCTTACTCCAACAATTCCATGATTAAAGAATAATTTTTCTCCATGCGTTAATTTTTTCTTTAAATGTATATTATCGAAATCTTTTAAAATATCTTTACACATCTCTTTGATGTAAAGAGATATAGTTTCAAAAGAAAGTTTTTCGTATTTTACTTTAGCTGCACAAGCTGCAGATATTCCCATTAAAAAAATTAAACCTTTATGTGTATTTACATTATTTGTAGCTAAAAACATATCCTTTTCAGCTAATTTACCCATATGTCTAATTTTTTTAAATATTAGATGGATTGGAAGTTCTGAAAAACCAGCTTTTACAACTTCTTTAAAGTAGTTATTTAAAGAGAAAGCGCTGTCGATAAAAGTAAAGAAGTCCATATCTTCGTGAGATCCATTGCTTTGGGGAGAAACTAATCCAAATGAAGGAAAAGCAGAAACCTCTAAGATAACTGATTTTAATGCTGAGTTTGAAAATGTTTGAACAATATCTGTTTTTATTTTTTCATTTTCTAGATACTTTTTTAATTTCATTTCAATTATATTTTGAACTTCTTTTTGTGTATGGGTTTGCTTTCGTGCACAAACAAATGCCATATCATCACAAAGAAGGCATTTTCTTTTCTCACCACCAAAATCTTTTCTAGAAAATGCATATCCATTTGAATCAAAAACATCTATGTCGACACATCTTCCAAGCGAGTGGTTTTCTTCGACAAGCATGGCTATTTTTTTAATCTCTTTTCCAGAAGCTTTTATAGAATATATGTATGTAGGACCTTCAATAGATTCTAACTTTTTAGAAAATATAATATCAGAATTAAAGATATCAATTAATTCATCTTTTAAAATCTCTAAAATATATTTAGGAACAAAATTATTCTTATCTTCTCCTGGGTAATTAGCTCTTAAAACTAGAATAGGAAGATTAAACTCTTCGATTATTGAATTTTGAATTTCGACTCTTTTTTCTCTCATTAATAAAAACTCTTCTAAATTAAATATCATGAATTAGTGAACAGAGTCAGAATGTTTAATTCTCTCTGCAATCTCCTTTCCTTTTTCTGAATTTAGATACTCAAATGTAGATTGAGGAACTAAAGTTTTTAACTCTTCGAGTTCGTTATTTTTAAGAAGCTCTCTAACTCTTGAAGCACTAATAGCTTTTTCACCCATCACTTTTCTAGGTATAATAGAAACATTTAAGTTGAAATTTTTGAAAGTTTCAATCATAGTTTCGTTATACTTTTGAGTAATTTTACAGTAAGGTTCCTCTCCGACAAACCTTGTATTAATGTTCAATTTAGAACAAAAGTGCTCAGCAGTAATGAGAGTGTCAAGCTTCATAAATTCAAGGAGAGAGTCATCCTCTTTTCGAAGAAAATAGTTTGGGAAAGTAGCTGAAGATATAACATATTCAGTACTCGGTAAAACCGTAACATTGCTCAAATGAGATGTTCCTTTTCTAACTAATTCAATTCTATCGTTAAATGGAAATGATGACTTATCCTCTTCAACCACTAAAATTAAAATATTGTCCATTTTTTCAGAGGCGTATTCTATTAGAAATTGATGCCCTAGAGTAAACGGATTGCAGTTCATTATTAAAAGACCATTATTTTTATTTTCTTGCCAGTTAAGCTGAGTTTTAATTTTATCAATAGTTTTATCAATAGAGTTCATTCCAATTTCAAGCAAGGCAACTTTGTCTGTTTTAGAAATAGATTTAAATCCAACTCCTTTAAAAATATCTTCGTTTAACGGTTTTGTAAAAACAAAATTATGGAAAACTCCTTCATCGAAAGATTTATTTAAAAGTGTTGTAACTAAAGTATTTGTAACTCCTTCACCTCTTAAAGAATCATCTATAGCAAAACATTTTATAATATTTTTACTTTTTGATGCGGTTGCGATAATTTCCTCATCTTTTCTAATAACTAAAGAGTAATCTATGCTGTCATCAAAAGTTAAATCAAATTTTTTTAAAAAATCTTTTAATTCGTTTTTTTGATAGTTACTATTTAGATTTAGTGTTTCTATATTTATCATTGCGATTGGCTCACTCCTTCTTTTATAAGTTGAAATTTACTAGTTATATCGTCAAGATATTGAATAAAAATATTTTGAGATTCACTTAAAATTTCACTTTTAGACATACTATAAACAATATAAACTTTGTTATTTTCAGACCAAGAATCTTTTTCAGTAGCTCTTTGAACTAATTGTGTAGCTGTATAGTCCATTAAATCTGATAGAGCTGGAGATAATATTTTTTTAGTATATGGATCTGCAGGAACTAAAAACGATTTAAAGATAATATCTTCTTCAGCCAAAATTCTAGACTTTAAACGATCTTTTGCTTCACGTGAAGCCTTTCCGTTAGCTACAAGAGTACCACTACTTCCAATTTTTGCAGATCCTATTCCTATTACTTCATTTTCAGAATCAACAGATGATGTAGCTCGTTCATTAGATGTAGAGTTATTGATAGGATTTGAAATAGATAAGCTATTACATCCTAAAAATAAAAGAGTAAAAAGTATTACTATTAATTTTTTGAACATGTTCCCTCCCCTGTTATTTAAATAGTGTTTAATTTTTAGGAATAACACCTAAGAGTTTGAAATTACTCCAAGATTTAGCTCTATTATAAGGTAATAAATTTATAAAATTATGTTCATTTAATTTTATAAAATCATCGGCTATTTTATGATCAGCTAAAACTATGGCAATATCATCGTCATTTAATATAGTGTTTTCAAAACTAGAAAAAAGATAAAGAGTTTCATTGTTTATAAAAACACTGTTTATAAGGAACCAGTTTTTATTTTGAATAAAATTTAAAATCTCTTCATCGAAAGGAGATAAAATATATTTTATAGAATCAGTATCAATCTCTTCAAAGTTTTCAACAAAAATAGAGTTTACATGTTCTCCAAATAACTTTTTAACTCCAAGTAAAGAGTATGTATCTTTTTTTATGGCAACATCTAAAATACCTTCGAATTTTCT
>DIXX01000062.1:0-48634 GCA_002428805.1 Cetobacterium sp. UBA6069 | reverse complement strand
GGAACATATATTCGGCTATTTTGTTTAGATTTTGTGACTCCAACTTTGTGCACAACTTCCATTCTGTTCAAAATTAGTTCTATTATTTTTTCATCAATGCTATCGATTTTCTCTCTTAATTTATTAATATCACTTGTAATTTTAATCACCCATTTCATGAATATTATCAATAGATATTTTATAATATAAAAGTGTCAAAATCAAATAATTATTGAAATATAGTGAAAAATCTTATAGAATGAGATATTGAGATAATAAAAAATAAATGAGGTTTCAGGAGGAAAATATGAAGTTTTTTTCTTTGAATAAAAAAAAGTATGCGACTTTAACTGTTAAGGAAAATAAATCAGAAAATAAAAAAGTTGAAGAAAAAGAGGAAAAAATAATAAAGAAGACCAAAATAACAGGTCTTTGGGAGAAATGCCCAGAATGTAACGAAATTATCTATAAAAATGATATTGAACAAAATTTACAAAAATGTCCACATTGCGACTATTACTTTTCAATGAGTGCAAAAGAAAGAATCGCTTTACTAATTGATGAGGATACTTTCGAGGAGATAGATAAAAATCTAACTTCAGAAAATCCTTTAGATTTCCCAGGATATACAGAAAAATATGAAGCAGCAGTAGAAAAAACAGGAATGTTAGAGGGTGTAGTAGCAGGAATTGGGGATATTTTTGGAATAAAAGTGAGTATAGCTGTTATGGATTTCGATTTTTTAGGTGGAAGTATGGGATCAGTTGTTGGTGAAAAGATAACTAGAGCAATAGAAAGAGGAATTGAATTGAAAATTCCTGTTGTAGTTGTGTCTTCATCGGGAGGAGCTAGAATGCATGAAGGAATATTGTCACTTATGCAAATGGCAAAGACTTCAGCAGCTTTAGAGAGATTAAGAGCTGCAGGATTACCATTTATATCTATACCGGTTAATCCTACAACTGGTGGAGTAACAGCTTCATTTGCTATGCTAGGAGATGTTATAATGACTGAACCAGATGCATTAATTGGGTTTGCTGGCCAAAGAGTAATTGAGCAAACGATAAGGCAAAAATTACCAAATGGTTTCCAGAGAAGTGAATTTTTACAAGAGTGCGGAATGGTTGACGTAATTGTAAAAAGAGAGAATATGAAGAGGACTCTTCATAAAATTATAGATAATATAATCTAGAAATAGCTTATTTATAGGAGAGTGTCATGAAATTCAATAACGAAATTTTAGATTTAGAAACGAAAATAATGGAACTTAAAAATTTTTCAAAAGAAAAAAATATTGATTTAAGCTTAGAAATTGAAAAATTTACTAAACAAAGAGATGAGTATTTAAAATCTGCATATGAAGATTTAACAGATTGGGATAGAGTATCCATTGCTCGTCATCCAGAAAGACCATACACTTTAGATTATATAGAAAATATGACTACAGATTTTGTGGAGTTACATGGAGATAGATTGTGTAAAGATGACCCAGCTATTGTTGGAGGACTTTGTAAAATTGACGGAAAAAAAGTAATGATTATTGGACATCAAAAAGGTAGAAGTATTGAAGAAAATTTACATAGAAACTTTGGAATGGCTAGTCCTGAAGGATATAGAAAAGCGTTGAGGTTGTTTAGAATGGCTGAAAGATTTTCAATTCCAATAGTAAATTTAATAGATACAGCAGGAGCTTATCCAGGGATAGAGGCTGAAAAGCATGGACAAGGAGAAGCAATTGCTAGAAATTTATTAGAGATGGCTGGAATAAAAACTCCAATAGTATCGGTGGTTATAGGAGAAGGTGGATCGGGAGGAGCTCTGGCTTTAGGAGTTGCAGATAAAGTTTATATGCTAGAGAATTCAGTTTATTCAGTTATATCACCAGAGGGGTGTGCAGCAATTTTATATAAAGATTCATCAAAGGCTTCTGAAGCAGCAAATAACTTAAAAATATCAGGTAAAAGTTTACAAAGTTTAGGTATAATTGACGGTATTGTAAAAGAACCTTTAGGTGGTGCTCACAGAGATTATAAGTGTGCAGCAAATGACCTTAAAAGTGTTATTTTATCATCACTTTTAGAGTTATCTAAATTAGATGTAGATACTTTACTGAAAAATAGATATAATAAGTTTAGAAAAATGGGAAGTTTTATAGAGAAAACAATCTAAATTTTAATAGAAAGTGTCGGAGGTGCAAGTCTTTATGAAAAGAATAGCGGTTTTAACAAGTGGAGGAGATGCTCCAGGAATGAACGCTGCAGTAAGAGCGGTAGCTAAAGTAGCTTTATCAAAAGGAATTGAAGTATTTGGGGTAAAAAGAGGATACTTAGGAATGTTACATGATGAGATATTCCAAATGAACGGAAGCCATGTATCAGGAATAATTGATAGAGGTGGTACAGTTCTTTTAACTGCAAGATGTTTAGAGTTCAAAGATCCAAAGTTTAGAGCAATAGCTGCTGAAAACTTAAAGAAAAGAGGAATCGAAGGAATCGTAGTAGTTGGTGGAGATGGATCTTATAGAGGAGCAGATTTACTATCGAAAGAGCATGGTTTCAAAGTAGTAGGATTACCTGGAACAATAGATAACGATATAATAGGAACAGATTATACAATAGGGTTTGATACTTGTTTAAATACAATATTAGATGCTATATCAAAATTAAGAGATACAGCAACTTCTCATGAGAGAACAATCTTAATGGAAGTTATGGGAAGACATGCTGGAGATTTAGCTCTTCATGCGACATTAGCTGGAGGAGGAGATGGTATATTAATACCTGAAATAAATGAGCCTTTAGATATGTTAGCTTACCAAATCAAAGAGAGAAGAAGACAAGGAAAACTTCACGATATAGTACTTATCGCTGAAGGTGTTGGAAGTGTTCTTGAGATTGAAAAGCAATTAAAAGAAAAAGTAACAACTGAAGTTAGAAGTGTTGTTTTAGCTCACGTTCAAAGAGGTGGAACTCCATCTGGATTTGATAGAGTACTAGCTACTAAGATGGGAGCGAAGGCAGTTGAACTTCTTGAGAATGGAGAAGGTGGAGTTATGGTTGGAATTGAAAGCAACGAATTAATAACTCATCCAATCTCATTTGCTTGGGAAGGAAAAAGAAAGTATGACATTAGAAAAGATTATGAGTTAGCATTAACACTTTGTAAATAGGAGCTGGTGAAAAATTATGATTACAGTTTTAGATGTTGTTAGAAAAGAAAGAAGAAAAAATAAAATAAAAAGAGAGATTGAAGATAACGATAGAAAAATTAGAGATAATAGAAAAAGAGTGGATCTTCTATCAAACTTAAAAGATTACTTAAAGCCTGGAATGACTTATGCTGAAATTATCGACATAATTGAAAATATGAAAGGTGACTACGAGGATAGAGTAGATGATTATATCATAAAAAATGCAGAATTAGGAAAAGAGAGAAGAGAAATTTCTAAGAGCATTAAAGAGATTACAAGATCATTAGCTCAAAAAACTACAGTAGAAAAAAAGTAGTAAGGAGTTTAGATGGCAACTAAGTCATTAGAGATATTAATTGATGAGTTTAACAGATTACCTGGAATAGGAAGAAAAAGTGCTGTAAGATTAGCATTTCATGTTTTAGAGATGAGTGATACGGAAGTTGAAAGATTTTCTAAAGCTTTAAAAGATGTAAAGGAAACTGTTAAAAAATGCTCAGTATGTGGAAATTTTAGTGAAAATGAGATGTGTGATATCTGTAGAGATGAATTTAGAGAGAAAGATGTTATCTGTGTTGTAGAGGATAGTAGAGATATTATACCACTAGAAAAAACAAATAGATATAAAGGAACATACCATGTATTAAATGGAAAAATTGATCCTTTAAATGGAATGACACCTGACAAATTAAATTTAAAACCTTTATTAGAAAGAGTAGCCAAAGACGAGATAAAAGAGGTTATCCTAGCTTTAAATCCAGATTTAGAGGGAGAGACAACTGCACTTTATTTAACTAAGCTATTAAAGCCATTCGATGTAAAAATAACTAAAATAGCAAGTGGGATTCCAATGGGAGGAAATATAGAGTTCGCTGATGTAGCGACAATATCAAGAGCCCTTGATGGAAGACAAGAGATATAAAAAAGTCGGTGTGTACCGACTTTTTTTTATAAACTATTTTAAATCTGTAATAGATTTTTCTAAACAATCAAGGGTAAAACGAACTCTATCTTCACGAGCATTTTCACCCATATGACCAATTCTTATAACTTTACCAGCTAAAGGACCATATGAACCTGAAAGTAGTATGTTATATTTAGTTCTTAAATGAACTAAAAGATCTTCTGCTTTTATTCCTTCTGGAGGATAAAAAGCTGTAACTGTAGGAGAGAAGTTATCCTCAAGATAAAGAGTGCAACCAAGTTGCTTTAATCTTTCGATACAAAGATCTCTCATCTCTTCATGTCTGTCAAAAACTCTATAAAGAGTTTCTGATAAAAGATTATCAATTGCAGTTCCTAAACTTATAATATCACTTGCTGGCATAGTATAAGGGAAAGATTTTTTATCTTCAATATTTTTCCAGTGTAAAAGATTACAGTAGAAAGATGGAATAGGAGTAGTTCTATTTTCCATAGCTTTCCAAGCGTCATCACTAACAGCAACTATAGTTAATCCAGGTGCTGCTGAGAAAACTTTTTGTGATGCAGAAAGAGCAATATCTACGCCCCATTCATCCATTCTGAAATCTACTCCTCCAAGAGCGGCAACAGTGTCAACAACTGTTAATATACCTTTTGATTTTAGTAGCTGACAAACAGGTCCAATATCATTTAAAAGTCCACTAGGGGTATCACAGTGTACAACTGTAGCATATTTAAAATTAGAGTCTTTTTCTAAGAAAGATTTTAGACTTTCAAAATCTATAGATTTTTTCCAACTTGATTCAAAAATTGTAACTTCTCCACCGTAAGGTTCGATTAATTCTTTAAAACCTTCGCCGAAAAATCCATTAGATATAACAAGAACTCTATCTCCTTTTTCAGTTAGAGATGCACACGCAGCGTCAAGTCCAAGCATTCCTTCTCCGCTCATAATAAGAATTTTAGATTCTTCAGAACCGATAAAGTTTCTAAGTCTATGACAAACGAATTTATAATAGCTTAAAAAATCTGGATCAAGATCGGGGTTACCAAAAACTTTACTTCTAGCATGTAAAGCGTTTCCAGAAACAGTTGTAGGTCCAGCTGTCATCATAAGGTAGTTAGGTCTGTAAAATAGCATTTAAAAAATCCTCCTTTAACTAATTATATTTTATATTATTATACCGAAAAAGCAGAAAAAAATCTATTAGAATCAAAAAAACTAAAAACTAGTTGTAAAGTCACACTTTAATTTAGTTGTGCACTTATTAATAAATATTGCAATTTTATATCATTGGTGCTACTATAATTCTATGTAATTATAAAGAAAACTTATTTTTAAATGTGCACAAATTAAAAAAGGAGTTAATATGCAGTTAACAGAAAGACAAAAAGAGATTGTAGAAATAATTAAAAAACATGGTCCAATAACAGGAGACGAAATAGCAAAGATGATATATATTACTAGATCGGCTCTAAGAACAGATTTTTCAATTTTAAGAAAAATGTCAATAATAAAATCAAAACAGAAAGTTGGATATACTTATAATGAAGCTTTTGTAGAATCAAATAATAAAACTTTGGTAAAGCATATCATGAGTATGCCTATAACAATTGATGAAAGTTATTCGGTATATAAAACAGTACTACTGATGTTTGAAAAAGATATCGGAACAATTTTCATAACTAAGGATGGGAACCTTGCAGGAATTGTATCGAGAAAAGATTTGCTTAGAATTGCTATTGGGAAAAGGGATATTGAGCAGATACCTATAAATCTTATAATGACAAGAATGCCAAATATAGTTTTTGCAACAGAGGATGAGACAATTGAAAGTTGTGTAAAAAAAATAATAGAGCATCAGATAGATTCAGTACCTGTAGTTAGAATAACTGAAAAAAATAGTAAAGAAAGCTATAAAGTAGTTGGGAGATTTACTAAAACTAATGTTAGTAAATTACTACTTGATATAGTTGGAAATCAAAATAAAGAGAAAAGTGAGTAGTTCAGTAAAATAAATTAGAAAATACAGGAGAGAGAATATGAAAAATATTTACTTATTCAGTGAGGGAAACGGTTTAGGAAAATTGATACTAGGTGGAAAGGGAGCCAACTTAGTTGAGATGAAAAGAATAGGATTACCTATTCCAAATGGAATGGTAGTTACAACAACAGCTTGTAAAAACTATTTCGAAAGTAAAAATTCTTTATCAAGAGAGATGATAGAGGAGATTGATGTAGCGATAGAAAAGCTTCAAAAGGAAACTAAAAAGAGTTTTGAGGGAGAAAACTCTTTATTAGTTTCGGTGAGATCAGGAGCACCAGTTTCAATGCCAGGAATGATGGATACGATATTAAATTTAGGATTGAATGATATTACTGTTCAAAGATTGATTCAAAAGACAAAAAATGAAAAGTTTGTTTATGAAATTTATTTAAGATTTATTGAGATGTTTAGTGAAATTGTAAAGGGGATTCCAAGAGAGAAATTTGTAAAAGTTAAGAAGTTTTCAAATGGAAAATCAGAAAAAGAGATAGTTGAGATATTTAAAAATATATATTGGATAGAAACAGGGGAGTTTTTCCCAGAAAATCCAAAAGAACAGATAAAAATGGCAATAGAATCTATATTTAACTCTTGGAATAATGAAAGAGCAAAAATATACAGACAACTTCAAGGGATTGATGAGAGCATGGGAACTGCTGTTGTTATTCAAGAGATGGTATTTGGAAACTATAATGAACTTTCAGGAACAGGGGTTGCATTTACTAGAAACCCATCAACAGGAGAGAATTTGCTATTTGGAGAGTATTTATTAGAAGCTCAAGGTGAGGATATCGTAGCTGGTATACGAACTCCAAACTCTATTCAAAGTATGAGAAGTCAACTACCAAAAATATATGATGCGTTTTCAGAGATTGGAAAACTTTTAGAGAATCACTATGGAGATATGCAAGATATCGAATTTACAATAGAAAATGGAAAACTTTTTATTCTTCAAACGAGAAGTGGAAAAAGATCGCCGAATGCAGCTGTAAAAATAGCTGTAGATATGGTGAAAGAAGGAGTCATAACAAAAGATAAAGCCATTATGATGATAGATACAGAGCTTTTGCCTCAAGTTTTTAATGGAACTTTTGAGGAAAGTGATTTAGCAGGAAAAAAGCTTCTAGGGAAAGGGTTACCGGGTTCAGCAGGGGTTGCAGTAGGAAAAGTAGCTCTTTCCACAGATATGGTGAAAGAAGGAGAATCTGTAATTTTAGTAAGAGTGGAAACATCGCCAGAAGATATCAAAGGCATGAGTTTAGCAAAAGGGATAGTAACAGTTAAAGGTGGAGCGACATCTCATGGAGCTGTAGTAGCTAGAGGAATGGGGAAATGTTGTGTAACTGGATGTGAAAGCATAAAAATAGATTGTAGCGAAAAATTCTTTCATATAAATGAAGAGAAAATTTATGAAGGGGATATCATATCAATCAATGGGTACAACGGTGAGATTTATAAAGGTGAAGTTAAACTGAAAAAAGGTGAGATAAGTGAAGAGCTAAAAGAGCTTCTTGAATGGTGCAAAGAGTTTAAAAAATTAGAGATTAGAATGAATGCAGATACACCAAGTGATGTACTTGTAGGAAGAGAGTTTGGTGCTGAAGGGATAGGACTTTGTAGAACAGAGCATATGTTTTTTGAAGATGAAAAGATTTGGAGTGTTAGAGAGATGATAATAGCTAATACAAAAGAGGAGAGAGAAAAAGCTTTAGAAAAACTTTTGAAACTTCAGAAGATAGATTTTAAAAATATGCTTCACAAAATGGATGGAATGCCTATGAATATTAGACTTTTAGATCCACCTTTCCATGAGTTTTTACCTAAAAATGAAAAAGATATAAATAAATTGGCTCAGCAGTTAGAGAAAACATCTTTAGAAATAGGTACTAGAATAAAAGAGTTGAAAGAAGAAAACCCTATGCTAGGACACAGAGGGTGTAGATTGGCAATAACTTTCCCAGAGATATATGAGATGCAAGCAAGAGCTGTAATAGAATCTGCAATTGAGTGTGGATATGAGGGAAGTAGTTGTGAGATCGAGATTATGATTCCATTTATTGGTGGAATTAGTGAGTTTAAATATATAAAAGAGGGTATTTTAAAAGAGATTGAAAAAGTATTTAAAGAGAAGCAGAAAACGATATCTTATAAATTAGGAACAATGATGGAACTTCCTAGAGCGTGTTTGATTGCAAATGAGATAGCTGAAGAGAGTGCATTCTTCTCATTTGGAACAAATGATTTAACTCAGACAACGTATGGAATTTCAAGAGATGATTCAATAAAATTTATAGATCACTATAAGGCTAAAAATATAATGAAAAGAGATCCATTTCAATCGATAGATACTCGTGGAGTTGGAAAGCTTATAGAGTTGGCAAAAGAGTTAGGACAATCAGTGAAACCTGATATAAAAATAGGAGTTTGTGGAGAGCATGGTGGAGATCCAAAGAGCATTGAATATTTTAATGAGTTAGGGTTTAGTTATGTAAGTTGCTCGCCGTTTAGAGTTCCGATAGCTATAGTAGCTGCAGCTCAAAGTGCTATACAAAAAAGGATGGGGTAGTATGAATTTAAAAGAGGAGGATATAAAATATTTAAAACTTTTATCAAAGAGTTTTCCAACTATTTCTCAAACAGCAACAGAGATAATTAACTTAGAAGCTATTTTATCACTTCCGAAAGGAACAGAACATTTTATAAGTGATATACACGGAGAGTATGAGGCATTTAATCATGTTTTGAAAAATTGTTCTGGAGTGATAAAAGAGAAGATAGAGGCTTTATTTCCTGATGTTATAGAGAAAGAGAGAAATCAATTAGCAACAATAATATATTATCCAAAAGAAAAAATTGAACTCATTCAATCCTTAGAAATAGATATGAAGGAGTGGTATAAAAAAACTATTCCTAGAGTTTTAGAAGTTTTAAAAATTGTTTCCTCGAAATATACAAGGTCAAAAGTAGGAAAAGCAATGACAAAAGATTTTTCATATATAATCCAAGAGCTACTTTATGAACGTGTTGAAGAGAAAAATAAAAAAGATTACGTTGAAGGAATAATAAGTACAATTATCGATATAAATCAAGGAAAAGAGTTTATAATAAATGTGAGTACTTTGATTCAGAAGCTAGTGGTGGATAACCTTCATATCGTAGGAGATATATATGATAGAGGACCATATCCTCATAAGATAATGGATAAGCTAATAAAGTATCACAATGTAGATATACAGTGGGGAAATCATGATATTTTATGGGTTGGAGCTGCGTGTGGGCATGAAGCTTCTATAGCTAATGCGATCCGAATATGTCTGAGATATTCTAATCGTGAAATATTAGAAGATGGATATGGAATAAATTTATTACCACTAGCAACATTAGCTATAGAGCATTATGCTGATGATTCTTGTTCTGAGTTTAGACCAAAGGATAAAAATGAAAGTAAAGATTCGCAGTTGCTATCAAAAATGCATAAAGCGATTTCAATTATTCAATTTAAGTTAGAGGGTGAAGTTATAAAAAGAAACCCAACTTTTAATATGGAGGACCGTTTACTTTTACATAATTTGATTGGAAAAAGTAAGATGATAAATTCAGAAAATCCATATCTTTTAACTGAAGATGAAAAGAAAGTTATAGACGGATTGGTTAGAAGTTTTAGAAATAGTGAAAAACTTCAAGAACACATAAAATTTCTTTTAGAAAAGGGAAATGTTTATTTAAAAAGAAATTCAAATCTACTATTTCATGGTTGTATGCCTTTAGATGAAAAAGGTGGATTTAGAGAGGTAAATATTTTTGGGAAAAAGTATTCAGGAAAAAGATTGTTTGAAAGATGTGACCAACTTTGTAGAGAGGGTTACTATGATGAAAATGTTCAAGGAAAAGATTTCATCTGGTATCTTTGGTGTGGAAAAGATTCTCCACTTTTTGGAAAAGATAAGATGAGAACTTTTGAAAGATATTTCTTTTCTGAGAAAGAAAGTCATAAAGAGATTTATGATTTTTATTATGAATTTTTCGATAAAAAAGATGTTGCTGAAAGAATACTCAAAGAGTTTGGAATCAACGATGAGTATTCTCATATAATAAATGGACATGTTCCAGTTAAAGTGAGAAAAGGTGAAACTCCTATAAAAGGAGAGGGAAAAGTAATTTTAATAGATGGAGGATTTTCAGAAGCCTATCAATCAACAACTGGAATAGCTGGGTATACTTTAATTTTTAACTCACATGGGAAAAGATTAGTATGTCATAAGCCATTTGAAAATATAGGAGAATCTATTCAAAAATGTTTGGATATTCAATCAACAACCGAGATTTTAGATAGCCGTTATGAAAGATTGAAGGTTAGAGATACTGATGTAGGAAAAGATTTAGAAAGCCAAGTTAAAGAGTTAAAAAAATTATTGTATTGTTATAAGAAAGGGATAATAAAAAGTCTCTGATTATCAAATGAAAAATGGAAGAGTTTAATACTCTTCCATTTTTTAGTTTATTTACTTAAAATTTTATTTAAATTTGTTACAAATTCTAAAGGATTTTCTAAAGCGAATCCTTCAAGTAAGAGCCCTTGGTTATAAAGTATGTTAGAAAGCTCACCAAGTTCATCGTCATTGGCATTTTGTAGTTTGTTAAACAGAGGATGATTTGGATTAAGTTCTAAAACTTTTTGAGCTTTAACTCCTTCGTTTCCAGGGATTTGAGATAAAAGTTTTTCCATCTCTAAAGATACCTCACCTTTAGAAGAAAGAGAGATTGAACTATCTCCAAGCTCTGGATTAAGTTTAACTTCAACAATTTTTTCATTTAAAGTAGACTTAATTTTATCTAATAGTGATTTATTAATTTCTGAAAGTTTTTTTAATTCCTCTTTCTCTTCTTCGCTTTCAAAAGAAACATCATAAACAGATTTAAACTCTTTATCAGAGAAACTCTGCATAGTTTTTAAAGCGAACTCATCGGCAGCTTCAGTTAAATATAAAATTTCAAAATCTTTATTTAAAACATTAGAAACTTTAGGCATTTTTTCTAAAATACCAATATTTTCACCGACAGCATAATAGATTTCATTTTGATCAGGCTTCATTCTTTCTACATACTCTTTAAGAGATACAAATTCTTTATTTTTAGAGCTCTTAAACATAAGTAGGTTTTGTAGTTTTTCTTTATTCAATCCAAAGTTTTCATGAATCCCAAATTTTATATGTTTTCCAAAAGTTTCCCAGAATTTTATATATTTATCTCTATCATTGCTCATAAGTTTTTCAAACTCAGAGATTATTTTCTTTTCTAAATTCTTAGATATATTTTTTAATTGTTGAGTTTTTTGTAGAATTTCTCTAGAAATATTTAGAGAAAGGTCATCGGTATCAACAAGTCCTTTTATAAAGTTAAAATATTGTGGAATAAGTTCTTCACATTTATCCATAATAAAAACATTTTTTGTATAAAGTTGTAACCCTCTTTTGTACTCACGAGTGTATAGATCATATGGTGGAGTAGCAGGTACAAATAAAATAGCATTATACTCTAAGCTACCTTGAATATTAAAGTTAAAGTGTAATAATGGGTCTTGCCAGTCATGGAAATTTGACTTATAAAACTCATTGTAATCCTCGTCTTTTAATTCATTTTTAGGTGTTTTCCAAATAGGTTTAGTAGAGTTAAGTCTTTCCTCTTTAAAAAGAATAGGATACTTAACATAATCTGAATATTTTTTAATAAGAGCTCTAAATTTATGTTCATTTAAAAACTCTTTGTCTTCATCATTATCTTTTATATGTAAAATAATAGAAGTTCCTATTTCAGCTTTATCAATTTCTTCAATATCATAGCTTCCTTCACCAGCTGAAATCCATCTAACTCCTTTATCAGAATAAGGTGATTTTGTTTCTAAAATAATTTTATCTGCAACCATAAATGCAGAGTAAAAACCAACTCCAAATTGACCAATTATATTTAAATCACCATTTTTTTTAGCTTCTTCTAAAGAGTTTAAAAAAGCTTTTGATCCAGACTTTGCGATTGTACCAATATTTTCAACTACTTCATCAAAAGTCATTCCAATACCAGTATCTTTGATAGTCAGTGTTCTAGAATCTGCATCTGGTAAGATAGATATACTAAGTTCTTTAGAAGAATCTAAAATATGGGTATCTGTAAGAGCTTTAAATTTTAGTTTATCAATAGCATCGCTTGCATTAGAGATTAACTCTCTTAAAAATATCTCCTTATGAGTATAGATTGAATGAACCATAAGGTTCAGAAGTTCTTTAGTTTCTGCTTGAAATACTTTAGTTTCTTTTTTCATCTTGTCCTCCTTAAAATAGCACTCTAAACTTGTTGTGGCTAATAAAATATATATCATATACTCTAAAAAAATGTCAAGTCCTAAAAGAAAAACTTGTATTTTATAGTTCTTTGGTATATAATCTTTATGGAATTAGTAAAGAATTATAAAAAGGTTGGTATATAGATGATTTTTCAAAGAACGGAACTATTAATAGGTAAAGAAAATCTAAATAAATTAAATAACTCTCATGTACTTGTATTTGGAGTAGGTGGAGTAGGTGGATTTGTAGTTGAATCTTTAGTAAGAGCTGGAGTAGGAGAGCTTACAGTTGTTGATTTTGACACTGTGGATATAACGAATTTAAATAGACAGGTTGTTGCAACTATGGATACTGTTGGTCAAGACAAGGTTGAAGTAATAAAAAGAAGAGCTCTTTCAATTAACCCAGATATAAAAGTTAATGCCTATAAAGAAAAGTTTTTTAAAGATAAAAAAGACTTGTTCTTCTCAGAAGATAAAAAATATGATTATATAGTTGATGCTATAGATTTAGTTACAGCAAAATTAGATTTAATAACAATAGCTAAAGAGTTGAAAATTCCAATAATTTCCTCTATGGGAACTGGAAATAAAATAAACCCAACGATGTTTGAAGTTGCAGATATCAGCAAAACATCAGTTTGTCCTTTAGCAAAAGTTATGAGAGCAGAGTTGAAAAAAAGGAGAATAGGGAAACTTAAGGTATTATTCTCAAGAGAGTTACCGATGAAACCAAAAAGTTCAGAAGGTGACAGAGCAAAACAAAGTAATGTAGGAAGTATATCGTTTGTACCTTCGGTTGCAGGGCTTATTATTGCAAGTGAGGTAATAAAAGACATAACTGGTTTAAAGAATGGTGGAGGAAATTAATATGAAAAAAATAGGAATTTTTTATGGAACAACTTCAGGAATAACAGCTGGAATAGTTGATGAGATAGAGTTTTATTTAAGAGGTGAGGAATACGAGGTATTTGATGTAGCTAATGGAATTGAAGAGATGGCTGGATTAGATAATCTTATCTTAGTTTCTCCAACTTACGGAGTAGGAGAGTTACAAAGAGACTGGGAAACTGTTTACGATACTTTTAAGACAGTTGATTTTACAGGTAAAGTTGTAGGTATTGTAGGAGTGGGAAATCAATTTGCATTTGGTGAATCATATGTTGGCGCTATGAGAAAACTTTATGATGTTGTAGAAAAAAACGGAGCAAAAGTTGTAGGGTTTACTTCAACAGTAGGATATTCTTATGAAGAAACAGAAGCTATTGTAGGAGATAAATTTGTAGGATTAGCTTTAGATGAAAGTAACCAAGATAATGAAACTCCAGATAGAATAAAAGCTTGGATAGAAGAGATAAAACCACTATTCAACTAAGAGGGTATTTACTTGGAAATAAAAAGTTGACAATTAAATATTCGTATGATAGTATAAATAAAATAAAAATTACAGGAGAGTTCTAATGAAAAAAAATCAAGTTATTTCTAATAATGTAAATAGAAAACCCATCCCCCCTAGATAGGGATTTGTGTTTTAAACATTAGTTTATGTTTAGATACAGATCCATTTTGTGTTACAAGATTGGATCTGTATCTAAGGGGAAATAACTTTTAAAAAAGATTATTTTTATAGGATTCTTTTAACGAGGGTCACTTAGGTACAGTTGTACTTAGGTGGCCCTCTTTTTATTTAAAAAAAATCGGAGGAGATAGAGATGATAGGAGTAGAAACATTTATAACATTTGGAGCGTATTTAATATTTTTAATTGGAGTGGGAGTTTATTTTTATGGAAAAACCTCCAGTTCAGAAGATTATCTTATAGGTGGAAGAGGAGTTGGGAGTTGGGTAACAGCATTATCAGCGCAAGCGAGTGATATGAGTGGGTGGTTGCTTATGGGATTGCCTGGTGCAGTTTACCTTTCAGGATTTGGAGAGATTTGGGTTGTGATTGGACTAGCTGTAGGAACTTACTTAAACTGGAAGTTCATAGCACCAAAATTAAGAGTAGAAACAGAGATTGAGGATACCCTGACTCTACCAACATTTTTGGAAAGAAAGTTAAAAGATGATAGAGGAACTATTAGAAAAATTTTAGCGGTAGGAACACTGTTTTTCTTTACAATATACTCGTCGTCTGGATTGGTCGCAGCAGGAAAACTATTTGAATCAATACTGGGAATAGATTATAAAATCGCAGTAGTTATTGGTGCTGTAACAATAGTTGTTTATACATTCATGGGTGGATACTTAGCTTCATGTTGGACAGATTTTTTCCAAGGTGTCCTTATGTTTATGGCGATAGTAGCTGTTCCGATTATGGCGTATTATAAAGTTGGAGATTTAGAAACAGTAAAGCAAGGTATGGAATTGAAAGGAATCACTTTCGATATATTCAAACAAGGTGGAAAAGACATAGGAATCTTAGGAATTTTATCTTCGCTAGCTTGGGGATTGGGATATTTTGGACAACCACACATCTTAGTTAGATTTATGAGTATAAGTGATGTTAAAGAACTAAAAAAATCAAGAAGAATAGCTATGATTTGGGTATTGATTTCATTGGTAGGAGCTATTGCAATTGGACTTTTAGGAATTCCTTTGTTTAAAGAGGTAAGTCAACTTGGAGGAGATGCTGAAAAAATATTCATTTATATGATAAAAGAGTTGTTTAATCCTTGGGTAGCTGGAATTTTGCTAGCAGCGATATTGTCTGCAATTATGTCGACTATAGATTCTCAACTGTTAGTGTCATCAACAACATTAACTGAAGATTTTTATAAATATGTGAAAAGAGATGCTACTGACAAAGAGATTATGTTTGTAGGAAGAGTTTGTGTAGTTGTTATTGCATTACTAGCTCTATTATTTGCTCTGAATCAAAATGCTAAAGTGTTATCGTTAGTTGCATATGCTTGGGGAGGATTTGGAACAATATTTGGACCAGCAATAATATCGGTTCTATATTTAAAAGATGTTAATGCAAAAAGTGTTTTATCAGGAATTTTAGTTGGAATATTCGTGTTTTTAATCTGGAAAGTTGTAGGCTTAGATGTTTATATGTATGAATTATTACCAGGATTTATGAGTAACTTTATAACAGTTTATATATCTGAAAAAGTATTTTATAAAAGGATAGTTGAAGCATAATGAAAAAGGTACAAATTATTTTGTACCTTTTTTTTCTAAATATAACAGTTCATCCTTTAAGGTTAATCCATATGCATAACCAGTTAATTTCCCATTACTTCCAATAACTCTGTGGCAGGGAATAACAATAGGAATTGGGTTTTTATTGTTAGCCATTCCTACAGCTCTACAAGCTTTTGGATTGCCAATAGCAATAGCGATATCTTTATAGGATTTAACTTCGCCGTAAGGAATTTTTAAAAGAGCATTCCAAACAGACCTTTGGAACTCAGTTCCTCTTGGGTTGATTTTAAAAGTAAAATACTTTCTTTTACCATTTAAAAACTCTTCAATCTCTTTAAAGGCTTGTTCTAAAAGTTTTGTAAGTTTAAAAGTTCTATTTGAAGTGGGGTTGTTTAACTCTATTTTAGTTATCTCCTCTTCATTGCCTTCTATTTTAAGTAATCCAAGTGGAGTATCGAAAATATAAAAATAACCAGGGACTATATTTTTCATGAAACCTCCTACTAAAACATAATTTTAAATTATACTTAAAGAATTAAAAAAAATCAAGATTATTTAAAAAAACATGTTCGTTAAAAGGTTAAAACTTTTAAAAAGAAAATAATTGTAGTATAATAAATTAGTATGGTTTTTAAATTAAAAGGGAATTAAGTGAAAATCTTAAACGGTCACGCCACTGTAAAATGGACGAAAATAGTGATACCACTGGGAAACTGGGAAGGGCTATTGTTAGGATGAAGTTGAGTCAGGAGACCTGCCATAAAATTTAAATCTGCGAGTGACAGATTGGGAGGATTAAAAGAAAGTGAATAAAAAATTTCTATTAGTAGCATTAGTTGCTGCAGCTAATTTAGCTATAGCAGAAGAAAAGGTTATCAAGTTAGAGGAAAGTGTTATAACAAGTGAAAATAGCTCTGCAACAGTAGCGGATATTCCTAAAAATATAACTATTTTAACTGCAGAAGAGATAGCACAAAGAGGAGCTAAGACAGTAGCAGAAGCTTTGAAGTTAGTATCGAGTGTAACTGTTAAAGAGATGGGTGGAGCAGATGCAGCTTTTGATATGAGAGGACAAGGTGCAACAGCAAAGTCGAATATAGTTGTTCTTGTAGATGGAGCACCGATAAATTCGATAGATTTATCAGGATATAAAACAAGTTCAATACCAGTAGATAATATAGAAAGAATAGAGGTTATTCCATCAGGAGGTTCTGTTTTATATGGAGATGGAGCAATTGGAGGAATAATAAATATTGTAACTAAGATGCCAAAAAATAAAAAGAGTTATGGAAATTTAAATAGCGAAATAGGATCTTATGGATTAAAAAAACAACAAGCTATATATGGAACTAAAATTAATGAAAATTTATCTTTAGAGTTAGATTACTTGAAAAAGGAAAAAGACGGATATAGAGATTATGCTAAAGATGATTTAGAAAGCTTCGGATTTAGAAGTAGATATAAATTGTCAGAAGGTGAGTTTGGATTTAAATATAACTATTCAAATACTGAGTTTAGAGCTCCTGGAAGCTTAACAAGAGAAGAGATTGAGGAAGATAGAACACAATCGAATACTAACGCATGGAGAGTCGATGGGAAAACAGAAAAAAATGATTTCATAGGGGATTATGTATATAATATAAACTCTGATTTGGAGTTTAAACTGTTAGGAACATTTACTCATGAAAGATACTCTTCAAATGGAAGTAATTATAAAACTGAAATAAAATACTTAAAACCACAATTGAAATATTCTTATTTAGATAGTAGTTATGTAGTTGTAGGTGGAGATATTTACAAAGGGCATACGACAGATTTTGCTTATGGAAGTGGAAAGGCTGAAAAAGATTCATTAGGTGGATTTTTAATAAATAGCTATACGATTGATAAATTTAGATTTACTCAAGGGTATAGAAGGCAAAATATAGAGTACAATGGTATCGACAAAAAGAAAAACTCTTATAATAAGAAATTTAAAGAGGATGCAGTTGAATTGACAGGAAGTTATATGTACTCGGATTCAGGATCGACTTATATAAGTTACACAACTGGGTTCAGAGCACCAAATACTGATGAGATTCGTGCTTGGGATGGAGAATATAAACCTCAAAGAACAGAAACTTATGAAATAGGTATGAAAGATTATTTAGGAAATACTTATGTTTCAACATCTGTATTCTATATTGAAACTGAGAATGAGATTTTCTATGGAAAGAATGACTCAGCAGATAAAAAAAGCAATAGAAACTTAGATGGAATTAGTAAAAGAAAAGGAATCGAATTTTCACTAGAACACTACTTTGATAAACTGACGATTTCAGAATCACTGACATATATGAAAACAGAGTTTAAAGATGGAAAGGATATTCCAGGAGTTCCAAATATAAAAGGAGTATTAAATCTAAACTATAAGTTTAATGATAAATTGACTTTAAATAACTCTTGGGAATATTATGGAAAAATGTATGCGAATGGGGATGAAGAGAATTTAGGTTCTAAAGTTGATAACTATATTTTATCAGGAGTATCATTCTCTTATGATTTTAAAGATGGATTAATTGTAAGTGCAGGAGTAAATAATCTATTTAATGAAAAATATTATGATTATGTAGGATATAGTAGTGGAAAGTTTAGCTACTATCCAGCAGCAGAAAGAAATTATTATTTAGGAGTTAAATACAGCTTCTAAGAAAGAGGTGCTCTTTTCAAAATGTGAAAGGAGCATTTTTCATATTATTTGAAGGAGAGATTTTAATGTTAAAAAAGATAATGATATTAAATGCTTTTATTTTCACAATTTGTTTTTCAAAAATATTAGTGGATAGTACAGGAAGAAAAATCCAAACACCAGAGCATATTAAAAGAGTAGTTTCAACAGTTCCATCTAACACAGAGATTATTGTAGATATGGGATTTATAGATTTATTAGTAGGGGTAGATAACTATTCAGAAAAAGTGGATGAAAGATTAAATGGAAAAGGTTTTTTTAGAAGCGATGATCTGAATGAAGAGAAAATAGTGGAGTTAATGCCAGATTTAGTAATTACATCCTATCACAATATAAAAAAAGGAAAAGAAAGCTTGAAATTTTTTGATGAAGTTGGAATTCCAGTGTATGTAATAAAAAGTCCGAGGAATTTATATGAAATAGCTGATTCAGTTGATGAAATAGGAGAAATTTTAAATAAAAAAAATGAAGCAGAAGATTTGAAAAATAGATTTTTAAAAGAATTAAAAGAGGTTGCTTCAAGCAAAGAGTTGAAAAAAAGAAAAATTTATTTTGAAATTTCGGATAAACCGATTTATACAACAGGATCTGAAACATTTTTAAATGATGTATTAGAGAGCGTTGGTGGAGAAAATATATTTAGAGATAATAAAGGTTGGATATCACCAGCATTAGAAAGTATTTTAGAAAGAAATCCTGAAGTGATATTAGTTAGTGAGGATAGAAAAGAGACCGTAGAAAAAATATTAAAAAGAGATGAATGGCAGGATATAAGCGCTATAAAAAATAGAAAAGTGTACTATATAGATGAAAGTATAAACAGACCATCTCCAAGAATTTTAAAAGCGTTGAAAGAGTTAAAGGAAGTTTTAGAGTAGTTAAATTATCTCAAAATAAATTCTTAAAAGATAAAAAATATGATATACTCTATATTATAGAACGTTAAGATTTTCGCGGGAGGACAGATGACACAAGGAAACTTAGAAATAGATAAAAATATAGATGAAACAACATTACCAAAAGTAAATGAAGTAGGAGAAGAAGTAGCCGAAGAGATTACTTCAGACCCAAATAAACTTTATAATATATTAGGTGTTATGTTTGAAACTACAAAAAAAAGATATAGTTTTGAAATTGTAGATGATGTTGATTATAAAAAAGGTGATAAAGTAATAGTTGATACTATTAGAGGAAAAGAGATTGGTATTGTTTATGGAGGACCAATGCAACTTCCAGAAAGAGTTTTAGTTTTACCATTAAAACCGGTTGTAAAAAAAGCAAGTGAAGATGAGATAAAAAAATATGATATACTTCGTCTAGAAGCTAAAGAGGCTTTTAAAGTTTGTAAAGAAAGAATAAGTCACCATAAACTTCCGATGAAGCTTATAGAGACAGAGTTTACTTTTGATAAAACAAAGCTTATATTCTATTTTACAGCTGAAGGTAGAATAGATTTTAGAGATTTAGTAAAAGATTTAGCAAATATTTTTAAGTTAAGAATAGAACTAAGACAGATTGGTGTAAGAGATGAAGCAAGAATTCTTGGAAATATTGGAGTATGTGGAAAAGAACTTTGTTGTAGAACGTTTATAAATAAGTTTGATTCTGTATCTATAAAGATGGCAAGGGATCAAGGTTTAGTAATAAATCCAACTAAAATTTCAGGGGTATGCGGAAGATTACTTTGTTGTATAAATTATGAATACAAGCAATATGAAGAAGCTTTAAGAGTTTATCCAGCAGTTAATCAATTGGTAAAAACGACTAAAGGTGATGGAAAAGTAATGAGTATTAGTCCTTTAAATGGATTCTTGTACGTAGATGTTGAAGGTAAAGGAATTATGAAAGTTCTTATCGAAGAGATAAAGTTTAATAAAAAAGAAGCTAAGAAACTACAAAATGTTTTATCAAAAGATGAGTTACAGCATAAAGTTTTAGAAAAGGAGTAGTAAGAATAGATGGTTTTAGAGAATGAAGATATCGCACAGATCTGTGAAGGATATAGTTTAATCCAGAAAAAAGATGGATTTAGATTTGGAACAGATGCAGTTTTACTGGCCAATTTTTTTAATGGAAAGAAAAATGCTAAGGTTTTAGAGATTGGAACAGGAAACGGAGCAATTCCAGTACTTCTATGTGCAAAAGATAAAATAACTAAAATGAAAGCTGTTGAAATCCAAAAAGAGATTGCAGAGCTAGCAATTAGAAATATAAAAAGAAACAACTTAGAAGATAAGGTTGAAGTTGTAAATATGGATGTAAAAAATCTTGGAGAGGGAAATACTTATGATTATATAATATCAAATCCACCATATATGGTATTGGATGGAAAAGAGATCAATGATAAAGATATGAAAAGTATTGCAAGACATGAGATTAAGTTAAATCTAAAAGAGTTTGTAGAGAATGCAAAAAGACTCTTAAAACCAAGAGGCGAACTATTTATGGTTCATAAAAGTTATAGATTTTTGGAGATATCAGAGGAACTTGGGAAATGTGGATTTTCTGTAAAAAGAGTTAAATTCGTTCACTATTCAAAAGACAAGGACTCAAGTATAGTTTTGATTGAAGCAAGTAAAGGGAGAAAAAATATATTGAAAATTGAAACTCCGATTTTTTTAAACGATAATTAGAGATACTTTATGGGAGAGGAGAAACCTCTCCCTATTTTAATGGAGGTTATTATGTTTAAAATAAAATCTAAATACGTTCCTACAGGGGATCAACCTGCAGCGATAAAAAAATTAGTAAAAGGATTGGAAGATGGTGTGAAAGATCAAACTCTTTTAGGAGTTACTGGATCTGGAAAAACCTTTACCGTAGCAAATATAATAAAAGAAAGTGGAAGACCAGCTTTGATTTTAGCTCCTAATAAAACATTAGCTGCTCAACTTTTCTCTGAATATAGAAGTTTCTTTCCTGAAAATGCAGTGGAGTATTTTGTATCTTATTATGATTATTACCAACCAGAAGCTTATATAGCAACAACTGATACCTATATAGAAAAGGATTCTTCAATAAATGATGAGATAGATAAATTTAGAAATGCTGCAACAGCTGCACTTATAAATAGAAAAGATGTCATAATTGTAGCATCAGTTTCAGCTATATATGGACTAGGATCACCAGAGACATATAAAAAATTAACGATTGCAATTGATAGAAAAACAGGATACAGTAGAAAAAAGTTAATTTCTAAATTGATAGAATTAAGATATGAAAGAAATGATCTTGCATTTGAAAGAGGTAAGTTTAGAGTAAAAGGTGATGTAATTGATATATATCCATCTTACATGGAAAGTGGTTATAGAATAGAGTTTTGGGGTGATGATATAGAAGAGATATCAGAAATCAATACTTTGACAGGTCAAAAAATTAAAAAAAATATAGAGAGAATAGCAATATCTCCAGCTACACACTATGTGACGGAAGAAAGTGAGCAAGAAGCCATAGTAGAGAGAATCAAAGCTGATTTGAAAATTGAAGTTAAAGAGTTTGAAGAAAAAGGTAAACTTTTAGAAGCTCAGAGATTAAAGCAAAGAACAGAATATGATTTAGAGATGATGAGAGAAATTGGGTATTGTAAGGGTATTGAAAATTATTCGAGATATTTGACAAATAAAAATCCAGGAGATAAACCGGATACTTTAATGGATTATTTTCCAGAAGATTTTGTAGTCTATATAGATGAATCTCATATAGGAGTTCCTCAAATAAGAGGTATGTATAACGGAGATAGAGCTAGAAAAACTTCATTGGTCCAAAATGGCTTTAGAGTAAAAGCTGCATTAGATAATAGGCCGTTGACATTTGAAGAGTTTAGAGAAAATTGTAAACAAACAATATTTATTTCTGCAACTCCAGGAGACTTTGAAATTGAAAAATCGAAAGGATATATAGCCGAACAATTGGTTAGACCAACGGGTATTTTAGATCCTGTTATTGAAGTGAAAGAAACAAAAAATCAGGTCGATGATTTGTTAGAAGAGATTAGAAAAAATGTACTTAAAAAAGAGAGGGTTTTAGTAACTACGCTTACAAAAAAAATGGCAGAAGAGCTGTCTGAATACTATATGGCTTTAGGTGTTAAAGTAAAATATATGCATTCAGACATAGATACTTTAGAAAGAATAGAGATAATAAAAGGTCTTCGAAAAGGTGAGTTTGATGTTCTTGTAGGAATAAATCTACTGAGAGAAGGGCTTGATATACCAGAGGTTTCTTTAGTTGCGATATTAGAAGCGGATAAAGAGGGTTTTTTAAGAAGTAAGAGGTCTTTGGTTCAAACGATAGGAAGAGCAGCTAGAAATGTTGATGGAAGGGTTATTCTTTATGGGGATGTTATGACTGATTCTATGAAATATGCAATAGATGAAACAAATAGAAGAAGAAAAAAACAAAGAGAATATAACCTTTTAAATGGGATAGAGCCAAAAAATATATATAGAGAAGTTTCTGAGTCGCTTTTTACATGGGATAGTGGAGATGAAAATGAAAAAGAGTCAAAACATTTTAGTAGTAAAGAAGAGATTGAGAAAGAGATAAATATTTTATTAAAAGAGATAAAGAGATTATCAGAAGAGTTGGATTTTGAAAAAGCTATTAAGAAAAGAGATGAAATGAATAAATTGAAACTTATGCTTTTAGAAATATAGGAGAGAGATTATGGAAGAGATAGTTTATAGTGTGACAGAATTCAATAAAATGGTAAAAGGTTATATAGATGAAAATCCAAATTTTCAAGAGTTTTTTTTAAAAGGTGAGTTATCAGGAGTCACATATTATAAAAGTGGGCATTTATATTTCACATTGAAAGATAAAAACAGTCAAATAAAATGTGCAGCGTTTAATTACAAATATAAAAGAATACCTGAAGATTTAAAAGAGGGAGATTCAATAAAGATATTTGGTGATGTTGGGTTTTATGAAACTAGAGGGGATTTCCAAGTTTTAGTGAGACATATTCAAAAAGAAGATAAACTTGGAGAGATGTTTGCTAAGTTAGAAAAACTGAAATCAGATTTGGAAAAAGAGGGGTTATTTTCACCTCTGTTTAAAAAAAGATTGCCGAGATATCCAAGTGCAATTGGAGTAGTAACAGCATATACAGGAGCAGCATTTCATGATATAGTAAATACAGCAAGAAAAAGATTTGAAAATATAGATATCTATATATATTCTGCAAAAGTTCAAGGTCCTGGATCTAAAGAGGAGATAGTGAAAGGAATTGAAGTTTTAAATAGGATTCCAGAAATTGATTTTATAATAGCTGGACGTGGCGGAGGAAGTATTGAAGATTTATGGGCTTTTAATGAAGAGGAAGTAGCAAGAGCTTTTTATAGAAGTGAAAAACCAATAATTTCAGCTGTTGGACATGAAATAGATAATTTACTTTCAGATTTAGTGGCAGATGTAAGAGCGGCAACTCCAACGCAAGCTATTGAAATAGGAGTTCCAGTAAAAAAAGATATAGAGAATCAAATGCTGGAGAGAGAGAAAAAGTTAAAAAATTCAATAGATAGAGTTTTAAAAACAAAAAAAAATGAATTAGAAAAGTTAAGAAATGATTATATTCTAAAAAACTTTATTAAAACAATAGAGGAGAAAAATCAAAATTTAGTATACTTAGAAGAAAGATTAGAGAATTCTATGAGTAAAATAATTAAAGAAAAAAAACACGACTTAGAAATTAGAACAGAAAAAATAATCGGATTAAATCCGTTAGCGGTTTTAAAAAGAGGGTATTCTATAACAAAAGCTAAAGATAAATCTTTAAAAAAATTATCAGAGATAAATGTTGGAGATGAGATTGAAACAGTATTGAATTTTGGAAAAATAATCAGTGTAGTAAAGGAGATAAGTTAAATGAAAAAAATATTAGCGTTGATCTTTGTTCTTTTAAGTTTTGGAGCTTTAGCAGATCAAAGACCACCTCAAATTCAAAATTTAGAAGCTACTATAGCGAGAGAGGATGACAGAGATAAAGCGGCTGTTCTTATAAAAGAGTATGAAAGATATTTTAAAAGTTATTTATCATCAATAAGTGGTAATGAAAATAGTATCTTTTACTTGGGGGATCAATATTTTAGAAATAGAAAATATGAAAGAGCTGCACAAATTTTTAGCAGTAATATAGATAGTTCTAGAAATCTATTTGGAGCAGCAACAAGCTATAGATTTATAGGAGATTATAACAAAGCTATAGATTTTTACAGTGTTGCAATAACGATTGAGCCAAGCATGAAAGAAGCTTATTTTGGAAGAGGGCTAGCTTATAGAAACTTGGGAAGATATAGTAAAGCTGTTGAAGATATTGAAGTGTATATGAATTACAAACCAACTGTAGAAGGGTTTATAGCTTTAGGTGATATTTATTTAGCAGAAAAAAAGATAGATAGAGCAAGAGAGATACTTCAAGAGGGAAGAAGACTTTTTCCTCAGTCGAAAGATATTAGCAATATGTTGACATCTACTTATTCTAGATAATAAAAGAGGTGAGAGATGGATTGGTATCGATTAAAATTAATAGGTTTAAAAAGTAGTAAGATTAGAATTTTAATGAATTTTTTTAAAAGATATAAGGATATTTTTACTAATCTAGACGAACTTGAAAATATATTGAATTTAACCTCGGAAGATGCCAAACTAATAATTGAATCACAAAATTGTGAAAAATACTTGGAGGTTATGGATTATTTGGAAAGAAATAGGATAGGACTTATAGATTTGAATGACTATAGATATCCTAAGAACTTGAAAAATATTTCAAAACCTCCACTTTTTCTATTTTACAAAGGAAATATAGAGCTTTTAAGTAAAGAGAGAATAATTTCTGTAATAGGAACCAGAAGGGCTACAAAATATGGAGAGTTAGGCTGTCAAAAAATAGTGAAGGACTTAGTGGATGGTGAAGTCGTCATTGTGAGTGGATTGGCTTTAGGAATAGACTCTTTGGCTCATAGTGGAACTTTAAAGCTGAATGGAAAAACAGTAGCAGTTTTGGGGTGTGGAATAGATATCAGCTATCCCAGAAGTAATGTGAAATTAAGAAAAGAGATTGAAAAAAAAGGTGTTGTAATATCCGAGTTTCCTTTAGGAGCAGAGCCTACTCCTGAAAAATTTCCAATAAGAAATAGAATTATTGCTGGATTAAGTAGAGGAACTATTGTAGTTGAAAGTTCATTGAAAGGTGGGAGTTTGATAACTGCAAATCTAGCATTTGATGAAGGGAGAGATGTTTTTGCAATCCCAGGAGATATAACTTATCCGCTTTCACAGGGTTGTAACGAACTTATTAAAAATTCCGAAGCGAAATTAGTAACTCATGGAGATGATATATTAAAAGAGTATGGATGGAGTAAAAAAACTGAAAGTGGAGAGGAGTTAAATCGTTTAACCGGCATAAAATTAAAAATTTATAGTGTATTAAAAACGAAAATGCATTTAGAAGAGATAAAAAAAGAAATATGCTGTCAAACTAGTGAATTGTTGAGTAATTTAATGGAGTTAGAAATAGAGGGTTATGTTCAAAGTCTTCCCGCAGGGCATTATAGAAGGCGTTTGTAAACGGGAAACTTAGTGACCTTAGTTGATTTTTTTAGTGTTTTCTAATATAATTAAGAGCGAATAATGTATATAGAGAAAAAATTAGGGGTGAAAATAGTGGCGAAAAAAAATTTAGTAATAGTGGAATCTCCTGCAAAAGCGAAAACAATTGAAAAAATATTGGGGAATAATTTTCATGTAACAGCTTCATTTGGACATGTAAGAGATTTACCTAAAAGTAAAATTGGAGTAGATGTGGGGGATGGGTTTAAACCGAGTTATTCTACAATAAGAGGAAAAGGCGACGTAATAAAAAATTTAAAAGATTTAGCTAAAAAGTCAAATAAAGTGTATCTAGCATCCGATCCGGATAGAGAGGGAGAAGCTATAGCATGGCATATAGCTCAAACATTGAAATTAGATGAAAATGAAGCTAATAGAATAGAGTTTAACGAGATAACAAATGGTGCGATTAGAGAGGCTATAAAAAATCCTAGAAAAGTTGACATCAATAGAGTTAATGCCCAGCAAGCAAGAAGAATATTAGATAGACTTGTTGGATATGAAATAAGTCCACTGCTATGGAAATCTATATCTTCAAATACTAGTGCGGGAAGAGTTCAATCGGTTGCTTTAAAGTTGGTGTGTGATTTAGAAGATAAAATAAAAAAGTTTATACCTGAAAAATTCTGGGATATAAAGGGAGAGTTTAAAAATAAGATGATTCTTTCTCTTTACAAAGTTGCAGGAAAAAGATTTGAGAGAATTACAGATGAAGATGTCGTAAAAGATATCCAATTGACATTAAATTCTGAGTACTCGGTTATAAACTCTAAAGTTAGTAAAAAATCAAAAAATCCACCATTACCATTAAAAACAAGTACATTACAACAACTATCTTCATCATATTTAGGTTTTTCAGCATCGAAAACAATGTCGGTAGCTCAAGGTTTATATGAAGGTATAAGTATTGAAGGGAATCAAAAAGGTTTAATCACATATATGAGAACGGATTCAACTAGAGTTTCAGAAGAAGCTAAAGGAATGGCGAAAAGTTATATAGTTGAAACTTTTGGAAAAGAATATTTAGGTAAAGAAGTATCTAAAAAGAAGAAAGATGAAAAGATTCAAGATGCCCATGAAGCGGTTAGACCAACAGATATATATTTAGAGCCAGATAAAATAAAGAAAGATTTAACGCCAGATCAATATAAGTTATATAAATTAATCTGGGAGAGATTTATGATATCTCAATTAGCTCCAATGGAATATGAACAGTTTGAAATAATCTTAGAAAATGGTGAATATCAATTTAGAGGAACTTTAAATAAAATAACTTTTGATGGATATTATAAAGTTTTTAAAGATGAAGAGGAGTTACCTTTAGGAGAATTCCCAGCTATAAATGAAGGCGATTTCTTACAACTAAAAAAATTGAATATAAAAGAGGATTGGACAAAGCCACCTGCAAGATTGACAGAGTCATCTTTAGTAAAAAAGCTAGAAGCAGACGGAATTGGAAGACCATCTACATACGCCTCAATAATTGAAACATTAAAGAAAAGAGAGTATGTAGTTTTAGAAGGAAAAAGTTTTATACCTACAGAATTAGGATATGAAATAAAATCTATTTTAGAAAAAAACTTTAAAGATATAATGGATGTTAAATTTACGGCTTCCTTAGAAGATGGATTAGATTCTGTAGAAGAGGGAGAAAAAGATTGGGTTGAAATTTTAGAAAATTTCTACTCTAAGCTTGCAAAAGATTTAGAACTTTATAAAATTAAGGTTGAAGAGGAAACAAGTAGAATAATAACTTCAGATGTACCTTGTCCTTGTGGAAAAGGTAATATGATTATGAAAAATGGAAGATTTGGAAGATATCTGTGTTGTGTTGATGAAGAGTGTAAAGAGAAGTACTCATTAAAAGGTATAGATATTCCTTTAGATGATATTAAAAAGGGAGATGTAAAAGTAAAAGAACTTTTAGAAGAACAACTTAGAGTAAAACAAGGGAAGTTAACAGATGTTTTTTCTGAAAATGGAAGTAGATTACTTTTAAAACTTGGAAGATTTGGAAGCTATTTAGAAAGTGAAAACTTTAAGGAGGACAACGAAAGAGTCTCTTTACCTGCGGAAGTGAAAAAACTTTTAATGAATAATTCAATAGAAGAGATTGATGGTATTGTTCAGTTAAACTGGATAATGGAGAGAATCCAAAAAGAAGAAAATGAAATTTTAAAAAATGCTGGAAATTGTGAAAAATGTGGAAAACCATTTAAAATCGGAAGAGGAAGATGGGGTAAATTCCTAGCTTGTACAGGGTATCCAGAATGTAAAAATATAAAAAAATTAGAAAAAGAAAAAAAAGAAAAATAAAAGGACTCGCCTTTTTAGGCGAGACTTTTATTTGTATAAAAAAGGAGAATAGATGATAAAGCAAGAAGTTATAGTAATAGGAGCTGGATTAGCTGGATCAGAAGCAGCTTATCAATTAGCAAAAAATGGAGTAAAAGTTAAATTATATGAGATGAGACCAAAAGTTTCAACAGAAGCTCATAAAAGTGATAAATTTGCTGAGTTAGTATGTAGTAACTCTTTAGGAGGAGACCATTTAGGAAATGCATCTGGTCTTATGAAAGAGGAGTTAAGAAGAATGGGTTCTCTATTGATAGAGATTGCTGATGAAACTAAAGTTCCTGCAGGACAAGCTTTAGCAGTAGATAGAGAGGGATTCTCAGAAAGAGTAACGAAAAAGTTACAATCTATGGAAAATATAGAGATTATTTATGATGAATTAAAAGAGATACCAAAAGATAAAATAGTAGTTGTAGCAAGTGGTCCTTTAACATCAGAGAGCCTTTCTAAAAATATAGCAGATATGTTAGAGCAAGAGTATCTATATTTCTATGATGCAGCAGCACCAATAGTAACTTTAGAATCTATTGATAAAGATAAAGTTTTCTTCCAATCAAGATATGATAAAGGAGAGGGAGAGTATATAAACTGTCCAATGGATAAAGAGCAGTATCAAGCTTTTTATGACGAGTTAATAGCAGCAGAAAGAGCACCAATGAAAAAGTTTGAAGAGGAAAAGCTATTTGAAGCTTGTATGCCAGTTGAAAGAATTGCTCAAAGAGGATTTAAAACATTACTGTTTGGACCATTAAAACCAAAAGGGTTAATAGATCCTAAAACAGGTAGAGAAGGATTTGCTGTAATTCAATTAAGACAAGATGATAAAGAGGGAAAACTTTATAACTTAGTAGGATTCCAAACTAATTTAAAGTGGGGAGAGCAAAAAAGAGTATTCTCTATGATTCCAGGATTAGAAAATGCAGAGTTTGTAAGATATGGTGTAATGCATAGAAATACATTTATAAACTCAACAAAACTTTTAACACCAGCATTAAATTTAAAAGCAAATGAGGATATCTACTTTGCTGGACAAATAACAGGTGGAGAGGGATATGTTTGTGCAATTGCAACTGGAATGATGGCGGCTACAAATATCCTAAGAAAGATGGATGGAAAAGCACCGTTAATTTTAGATGATAGAAGTTCAATTGGAGCAATAATAAAATATATAACAGAAGAGAAAAAGAATTTCCAACCAATGGGACCAAATTTTGGAGTAATTAGATCTTTAGAGGAAAGAATAAGAGATAAAAAGGAAAAATATAATAAAATTTCAAAAATAGCTTTAGATTATTTAGATGAAAAGTTAAGCGAAGAGAAGTAAAAAGGAGTTTGGGATGGGTACTCTTAATTTGTTAGGTGATATAAAAGAGTTTTTATATTACTGTGAATTTGCAAAAGGTAAAAGTTTAAATACAATCAAATCATTGAAGATAGATTTGTATAGATTCAATCAGTATATAATAAAGTGTAATGACCTTGAGAAAATTTCAGATATAGATGGATTTAATTTTAGAGAATTTCTAATAGAACTTCAAAATGAAGATATAGGAAAAAGATCTTTAAATAGAAAAATCTCATCTTTAAAATCGTTTTTCAAATATTTAAAAGATGTAGAAAAAATAAAAAATAATCCAGCACAATTGATAGTAGCACCAAGTTACGACAGAGGAGTTCCAGAGGCATTAAGCTTAAAAGAGATAAAAGACTTAAGAAAAGCGATTGAATTAAAAAATTATCATAGCTTAAGGGATAGATTGATATTAGAGCTTCTTTATTCAAGCGGGATAACTTCTCAAGAACTTTTAGGTTTAGGAGAGGATGTTTTTGAACTTGAAAAAAGAGAGGTTGTTGTAAGTAGTTTTAAAAAATACAGAACAGTATTTTTCAGTGAAAGAGCTAAAGAGTTTTTTAAAAGATATATTCAAGCAAAAAAAGAGAGGCTAGGAGAGAAATATAAAAAAGAGATTCTTTTTGTAAATGGATCTGGAGGAAGGTTAACTGATCGTTCTCTTAGGAGATTGATAGATAGATATGCTTTAAGAGCTGGAATAACAAAAGAGATAAGTCCTCATAGTTTTAGACATACATTTGCTGTTCACATGCTAGAAAATGGAATGACTTTGCATCAGTTACAAAGATTGTTAGGGCATACAAATTTAGATTCAACTAAAATATATGTAGAAGCATTAGAAAGAAAAAAAAGAAAAGAGTTAGCTCAAGAGTTAAACGTAGAATAGTATATAAAAATATTAATATTATATAATTGAAGGAGTGTTTATGACTAAAAAATGTATAGGGTGCGGAATCGAACTTCAAGGTGAAAATTCTAGTTCGAATGGATATTTACCTAAATCTGTTTTAGAGGGTGACAGTAAAGAGTTACTTTGTCAAAGATGTTTTAAAATAAAAAATTATGGGCAATATATACCTATAAAAATGACAAAAGATGATTATAGAGCTGAGGTTCAAAAGAGTTTAGGGGAAGCTGATGTAGCTATTCCTGTATTTGATATAATAGATTTCGAAGGTTCTTTTGATGATGAAATTTTAGATATCTTGAGAGAGATGGATTCGATTGTTGTTATAAATAAATTAGATTTAATACCTGATGATAAGCATCCATCAGAAGTTGCTGACTGGGTAAAACAAAGATTAGGAGAAGAGGGAGTTGCTCCTTTAGATGTAGCTATTGTAAGTTCAAAAAATGGATATGGAATAAATGGAATATTTAAAAAAATAAAACATTTCTATCCAAATGGAGCGAAAGCTTTAGTTTTAGGAGTAACAAACGTTGGAAAATCTAGTATAATCAATAAATTAATAGGAGCAAAAAGAGTTACTGTTTCAAAGTTCCCAGGAACAACTCTGAAGAGTGTAAAAACAGAAATTCCTTTCTCTAAAATTACTTTAATAGATACACCAGGATTAATTCCAGAAGGAAGATTCTCTGACTTTGTTTGTCAAGAGTGTAATCAAAATATAATACCTGCGAATGAAATTTCTAGAAAAACTTATAAAGTTGAAAAAAATAGAGTTATTCTAATAGGTGGAATGATTCAAATGAAGATATTAAATGAAGATGATTTAAAACCAATATTCTCAGTTTATGCATCAAAGGGAGTTACATTCCACGAAACAAATATTGATAAAGCTGAAGAATTGATGAATGGAGCAGATTTTATAGCGCCGCCTTGCGATGACTGTAGAGATGAGTTCAACTCTTTAGAGAAAGAGAGTGAAATCTATACAGTAGAGACTGGAGAAGAACTTGTATTTAAAGGGTTAGGATGGTTATCTGTAAAAAGAGGGCCTCTTTACGTTGAAATAACATCACCAAAAGGTGGAGAAATTATAATAAGAGATGCATTTATAAAACCAAGAAGATCATAGAAGTAAGAGGTTGCAACTTATGGAGAGAGATGGAAGAATAACTACTTTAAACTGGATTATAAATATAGCAGTAACGATTTTATTTATCTATTTAGCTATGAGAGGTATCGATGACTTAACAGGAACATATAAAATAGATGAGACTATAAGAAATACGAAAGAACTTAGAATAGCCTTAGAAAAGTATTATCAACTGACAGGAGATTATCCAGAACTTACAAAACCAGGAGTAAATTTAAATCTACATCTTTTAGATTATACAGATAGTAAAGGAAGGAAAATCTCTTTTGCTGAAATCTATGGAAGAAAAACATTAACAAAAACTTATGGCAGCAATTCTATTATTGCATCAAATGAAGTTTATGATATACAGAACTTTGAAAAAGGAAGTAAAAATGGGGGATGGAACTATAATTATTCTCAGAAAACAGGAGAAATCCATCCTAATCTCCCAGAAGATATATACATAGAAAAGATAAATTGGAATAGACAGTAGTAACAAAAATGGAGGAGAAGGAATGTACGATATTATATTTTTAGGTGGCGGACAAGCTGGAGTTTTTGGAGCGTATGAAGCTATAAAAAAGAATAAAGATTTAAAGGTTTTAGTTTTAGATAAAGGAAGAATGTTAACTCAAAGAGTTTGTCCAAAGGAAAAGCTAGGAACATGTGTTAAATGTCCTACATGTGCAATAATATATGGTGTTTCAGGAGCGGGAGCATTCTCTGATTCTAAATTCAATATGGATTATAGAGTTGGAGGAGATGTGCATGTTTTAACTGGAAAAACATTAGTAAACGATACAATTCAATATGTGGCGGATATTTATAAAGATTTTGGTTTTGATGAAAAGCCGTCTGGATTAGAATATAATCAAACTATGTTGGATATAAAAAAGAGATGTATTGAAAATAATGTACAGTTAGTTGATACTCCAACAATGCATTTAGGAACAGATGGATCAAGAGAGTTATACACTAAATTAGTTAATGTACTTTTAGAAAAAGGTGTAGAGTTTATAACTGAAAGATCAGCAGAGACTTTAATAATTGAAAACGGAAGAATTAAAGGTGTAACTGTAAAGAATAAAAAAGGTGAGGATGAAAATTACTACGCTGATAATGTTGTAATAGGTTTAGGTAGAAGTGGAGCTAAAAAGCTTATGGAGATGTGTGAAACATCTGGTGTAACTTATGAAACAGGAGCTGTAGATTTAGGAGTTAGAGTTGAAATACCTGATTTAGTAATGAAAGATATAAATGAAAACTTCTATGAAGCAAAGATGATTTATCACACTACAAAATATAGAGATAAGATGAGAACGTTCTGTTCAAACCCAAGTGGATTTATTGCAGCTGAAAAACATAGTGATGATGTTGTTTTAGCTAATGGACATGCATACAAGGATAAAAAATCACAAAATACAAATTTAGCACTGTTATGCACAAAGACATTTACACATCCATTTAAACAACCGTTTGAGTATGCAACAGCGATAGCAAAGATGTCGTCAATGTTAACTGGTGGAAAAATTTTAATGCAATCTTATGGAGATTTAAAAGTTGGTAGAAGATCAACAGATGAATCGATAGCAAGATTGAATATAATTCCAACAACAGAGGACTACGTAGCTGGGGATATTGCTTTAGCTTGTCCAAAAAGAATATTAGATAATATAATAGAGTTTATTGAAGTGCACGATAAGATAACTCCAGGATTTGCATCAAGTGATTTAATTTTATACTTCCCAGAAATTAAATTCAGAAGTACGAGAATAACTATAGATGCTAACATGGAAACAAATGTAAAAGGATTATATGCGGCAGGAGATAGCTCAGGATACGGAAGTGGATTAAATATAGCTGCTGTAATGGGAATCTTAGCAGTAAGACATATAATTTCTAAATAATTTGGAGGAGTACAATGGGATTTTTTAATAGACTTTTTGGTAGAAAAAAAGAAGAGAAAATAGAAGAGCAAAAAGAAAAGTTAGAACAAGAGCTTTTAAATGAAGAGCTAGAGCAGGAAGTTTTAACAGAAGAAGTTGAAAAGAATCTTCAAGAAGAACAAAAGATAGAGGAAACTATCGAACCAGCTTTAGAGGAAATAAATGAAGAGGAAATAGTTTATGCAGATAAACCTAAGGTTGAAAAAAGAAGTTTCTTTACATCGTTAAAAGAAAAGCTATTTAAATCTAGAGAGGGACTTTTTGGAACTTTAAAAAATATTTTTACAGGAAAATCAATAGTTGATGGAGAGATGTATGAAGAGTTAGAGGATACTTTAGTACAATCAGATATTGGAATAGAGATGACTTTAAAAATAGTTAAGGATTTAAAAGCGGAAGTTAAGGCAAGAGGAGTTAAAAATCCTGAAGAAGTTTATCCAGTTCTAAAAGATGTTCTAGAGGGATATTTAATAACAGAAAATACAAACCTAGATATTCAACCAGGAAGAATGAATGTAATTTTAATAGTTGGAGTAAATGGAGTAGGAAAAACGACAACAATAGGAAAAATTGCATCAAAATTGGTTAAGGATGGAAAGAAAGTTGTTATCGGTGCTGCAGATACATTTAGAGCAGCAGCAGTTGAGCAACTAGAAGAGTGGGCTAAAAGAGCAGGTGCAGATCTTGTAAAACATCCTGATGGAGCAGATCCAGGAGCGGTTGTATTTGATACATTAAAAGCAGGAGAAGATAAAAATGCTGATGTTGTAATAATAGATACTGCTGGAAGACTTCACAATAAAAATAATTTAATGAAAGAATTAGAAAAAATTAACAACATCATAAAGAAAAAATTAGGAGATCAAGGATACGAATCAATACTAGTTTTAGATGGTACTACAGGACAAAATGGATTGACTCAAGCAAGAGTGTTTAATGAAGTGACAGATTTAACAGGATTTATTGTTACTAAATTAGATGGAACAGCTAAGGGTGGAATTTTATTTAGTATCTCTGAAGAGCTTAAAAAACCTATAAAATACATTGGTGTTGGAGAGGGAATAGAGGATTTAAGAGAATTTAATAGTAAAGAGTACATACAGGCAATTTTTGACTAAGATATTAAAAAAAATAGAATTTCTGTTGTAAATATATATAAAATTTGTTAATATATAGTTGAAAATTATGAGCACTATTACAGTATGATTAAAAAAGTGCGATTTTATTTAATAAAAATCAAGGAGGACTTAAAGTGAGCATTATAGTTCAAATTAAAGAAAAAGCAAAAACTTTAGGAAACAAAATAGTTCTTCCTGAGGCTACTGATGAGAGAGTAATCAGAGCAGCTGCAGGAGTAGTTGAGGAGAAGTTGGGAACTCCTGTACTAGTAGGAAATGTAGAGACAATTGAAAAGTTTGCTGCAAGCCTAGGAGTATCATTAGAGGGTGTTGAAGTTATTGATCCAAAAACTACTGAGAAGTTATCTTCTTATGTAGAGAAACTTTGTGAATTAAGAGCAAAAAAAGGAATGACTCCAGAAGAAGCAGAGAGATTATTAACAACAGATGTTAACTTCTTTGGTGCTATGATGGTTAAAATGGGAGATGTAGCTGGAATGGTTTCAGGATCAGATTCACCTACAGCAAACGTATTAAGAGCTGGATTACAAGTTGTTGGAACTAAAGCAGGAGTAAAAACTGTATCGTCAGTATTCTTAATGGAATTAAAGCATAACATTGAAACTTATGGAGAAATCTTAGTATTTGGAGATTGTGCTGTAATACCAGAGCCAACTTCAGAGCAATTAGCTGATATCGCTTCAGAAGCAGCTATAACAGCAGCAACAGTTGCAGGATTAGAACCAAAAGTTGCACTTATGTCATTCTCTACAAAAGGATCTGCAAAGCATGATTCAGTAGAAGTTGTAAAAAAAGCAGGAGAAATCTTAAGAGAAAGAAATGCAGAGTTCGCATTTGAGGAAGAGTTACAAGCAGACGCGGCTTTAGTTGCTGCAGTAGGATTAAAGAAAGCTCCTGAATCAAAAGTAGCAGGACATGCAAACATATTAATATTCCCTAACTTAGCAGCAGGAAATATTGGATATAAATTAGTTCAAAGATTAGCAAATGCTGAAGCTTACGGTCCATTAATTCAAGGATTAGCAGCTCCAATTAATGATTTATCAAGAGGATGTTCAGTTAAAGATATCGTAGACTTAACTGCAATAACTTCAGTTCAAGCTGGTAAATAATTTTCTAAAGAAATTAAGGTTAAAAATCAGTGAGAGGTGGCTCTCTCACTGAATAAATATATAAAAAAATAAAAAAATTAAGGTGGTAAATTTAATGAAAGTTTTAGTTATTAACTGTGGTAGTTCGTCTCTAAAGTACCAATTATTAAATCCTGAGTCGGGAGAGCTTTTTGCAATCGGACTTTGTGAGAGAATCGGAATCGAAGGATCAAAAATGGAATATGAAACTCCAGCAAACGACTTCGAAATAGAAATAAAAGAAGCTATGCCTACTCATAAGGAAGCTTTAGAATTAGTAATAAAAGCTATTACTAACCCAGAGTATGGAGTAATCAAATCAGTAGAAGAGATCGATGCTATCGGTCATAGAGTTGTACATGGTGGAGAGAAGTTTGCTCAATCTGTATTAGTAACTTCAGAAGTTATGGAAGCTATGGAAGAGTGTTCAGAGTTAGCTCCATTACATAACCCAGCAAACTTATTAGGAATCAGAACAATGCAAGAGTTAATGCCTGGAAAACCAAACGTAGGAGTATTCGATACGTCATTCCACCAAACTATGCCTCAAGAAGCTTACATGTACGCATTACCATACGAAGATTATACTGAATTAAAAGTTAGAAAGTATGGATTCCACGGAACATCTCATAAGTTTGTTTCAGGAGTAGCTCAAGAGTTATTAGGAAACCCTGCTGAATCAAAAATAATCGTATGTCATTTAGGAAACGGTGGATCAGTATCTGCAGTTAAGAATGGTGTATGTATTGATACAACAATGGGATTAACTCCATTACAAGGTATCATGATGGGAACTAGATGTGGAGATATCGATCCAGCAGCAGTTTTATTCATCAAGAACAAAAGAGGATTATCTGATAAAGAGATGGATGACAGAATGAACAAGCAATCTGGAATCTTAGGAATATTCGGAGAGTCATCTGACTGTAGAGATATGGAAATGGCAGCAGAAGCAGGAAACGAAAGAGCAGTATTAGCTGAAAATATGTTCGCTTACAAAATTAGAGGATATGTAGGAAACTACGCTGCACAAATGGGTGGAGTAGACGCAATTTGCTTCACTGGTGGAATTGGAGAAAACTCTGGAAAAACTAGAGAGGATGTTTTAAGAGGATTAGAGTTCTTAGGACTTGAGTTAAACAAAGAAGTTAACTCTAAGAGACAAAAAGGAAATGTTCTTTTAACTACAGAAACTTCAAAAGTAAAAGCATTCAAAATACCAACAAATGAAGAGTTAGTAATAGCTAGAGATACTTACGAAATCGTAAACTCTGCAAAGTAATTTGTATTAAAATTTGTTCGTAAAACAAACATATTAGTCAGTAAAAATTATATTTGGTTGAATTAGTTTAAAAATTTCTTAAAAAAACTTAGAAGTTTAATTGACAATTTAGAGTAATATACGTAAAATAGAGTTAACTTAAGAGTCAATTAAAAAAGGGAGGACAATTCAAATGGCTAAAAAAATGCAAACTATGGACGGAAACCAAGCTGCAGCATATGCTTCATACGCTTTTACAGAAGTAGCAGGAATCTATCCAATAACTCCATCATCGCCAATGGCTGAGTACACTGACGAGTGGGCATCAAGAGGAATGAAAAACATGTTCGGAGTTCCAGTAAAAGTTGTTGAAATGCAATCAGAAGCAGGAGCAGCAGGAACAGTTCACGGATCGTTACAAGCAGGAGCTTTAACTACTACATATACTGCATCTCAAGGATTACTACTAAAAGTTCCTAACATGTATAAAATAGCTGGAGAGTTATTACCATCAGTTATACATGTATCGGCAAGAGCATTAGCAGCACAAGCATTATCAATCTTCGGAGATCATCAAGACGTTTATGCAGCTAGACAAACTGGATTTGCTATGTTATTTGAAAGTTCAGTACAAGAAGTAATGGATTTATCAGGAGTAGCTCATTTAGCAGCTATTAAATCTAGAGTACCTTTCATGAATATATTTGATGGATTTAGAACTTCACACGAAATTCAAAAAGTTGAAGTAATAGATTTTGACGTATTTAAAGGGTTAGTTGATATGGATGCTATAAAAGCTTTCAGAGAAAGAGCTTTAAATCCTGAGCACCCAGTAACAAAAGGTACAGCACAAAACGATGATATCTACTTCCAAACTAGAGAAGTACAAAATAAATTCTATGATGCAGTTCCTGCTATAGTAGCTGGATACATGGAAGAAATTTCTAAAGTAACAGGAAGAGATTATAAGCCATTTAACTATTATGGAGCGCCAGATGCAGAGCATATTGTAATTGCTATGGGATCTGTTTGCGAAACATTAATAGAAACTGTTGATTACTTAGTAGCAAAAGGAGAAAAAGTAGGTATTATAAATGTACATTTATATAGACCATTCTCAGCTGAGTATTTCTTCAATGTATTCCCTAAGACAGTTAAGAAAATTGCTGTATTAGATAGAACAAAAGAGCCTGGATCATTAGGAGAGCCATTATATATGGACATAAGAGGACTATTCTACGGAATGGAAAACGCTCCAGTAATCGTAGGTGGAAGATATGGATTATCTTCTAAAGATACAACACCAGCACAAATGAAAGCTGTATTCGATAACTTAAAGCAAGATGAGCCAAAGAATGGATTCGTTGTAGGTATCAACGATGACGTTACTTTCAAATCGTTAGAAGTTGGACCACATATTGAAACAGTAGCAGAAGGAGTAAGAGAATGCTTATTCTTCGGACTTGGATCAGATGGAACAGTTGGAGCGAATAAAAACTCAATTAAGATAATTGGAGATAAAACAGACTTATATGCACAAGGATACTTTGCATATGATTCAAAGAAATCTGGAGGATCAACTAGATCTCACTTAAGATTTGGAAAGAATCCAATTAAATCAACTTACTTAGTATCGGCACCTAATTTCGTAGCTTGTTCAGTACCAGCGTACTTAACTCAATACGATATGATAGGTGGATTAAAGCAAGGTGGAACGTTCCTATTAAACTGTGTATGGGATAAAGATGAGGTTATAGCTCATTTACCAAATTCAGTTAAGAAAACTTTAGCAGAGAAAAATGCTAAATTCTATATTATAAATGCAAACAAGCTAGCTACAGAAATTGGATTATCAGGAAGAACTAATACAATAATGCAATCAGCATTCTTTAAATTAGCTGACGTTATTCCATTCGAAGATGCACAAAGCTACATGAAGCAATATGCAGAAAAATCTTACTCTAAGAAAGGTGACGCTATTGTTAAAATGAACTACGAAGCTATCGATAAGGGAGCTGGAGAGTTAGTTGAAATAGTTGTTGACCCATCATGGGCTAACTTAACAACAGAAGTTGTAGCAGAAGATAAAGGAGCTTGCTCTTGTACAGGATGCGGATGTGGAACTTCAACTAAGTTAGAAACATTCGTAGAAAAGATTGCTAAGCCAGTAAATGCTTTACAAGGTGAAAACTTACCAGTTTCTACATTCTTAGGATATGAGGATGGAACATTTGAGAACGGTACAACTGCTTTTGAGAAAAGAGGAGTTGCAGTAAACGTTCCTGAGTGGAAGTTAGAAAACTGTATCCAATGTAACCAATGTTCATATGTTTGTCCACATGCAGTTATTAGACCATTCTTAATGACAGCTGAGGAAAAAGCAGGAGCACCTAACGAGTTAAAAACAAAAACTCCAATCGGAAAAGGTTTAGAAGGATTAGAATATAAAATTCAAGTATCACCATTAGATTGTACAGGATGTGGACTATGTGCGAACGTATGTCCAGCTAAAGAAAAAGCTTTAGTAATGGTACCAATCGGACAAGAGGTTGAAAAAGGAGAGCAAGAAAATGCAGACTACCTATTCAACAAAGTGACTTACAAAGATGACTTAATGCCAAAATCATCAGTAAAAGGATCTCAATTTGCACAACCATTATTCGAGTTCCATGGAGCTTGTGGAGGATGTGGAGAAACTCCTTACATTAAGGCAATAACTCAATTATTCGGAGACAGAATGATGATAGCTAACGCTACAGGATGTTCTTCGATTTATGGAGGATCAGCACCTTCAACTCCATATACAACTAATAGCTGTGGAGAAGGACCATCATGGGCTAACTCATTATTTGAGGATAACGCAGAGTTTGGATATGGAATGGCAACAGCTGTTGAAGCTATGAGAGATAGAATAGCAACAATCATGGAAGCAAACATGAACAATGTTTCTGAAGAGGTTGCAGCAATGTTTGCTGAATGGATTGCAAATAGAGCAGATGGAAACAAAACAAAAGAGATTAGAAATAGATTAGTTCCAGCTTTAGAAGCTTGTGACTGTGAAGTAGCAAAAGAGCTTTTAGAGTTGAAGCAATACATTGTTAAAAAATCACAATGGATATTCGGAGGAGACGGATGGGCTTATGACATCGGTTACGGAGGATTAGACCACGTTTTAGCTTCTTCAGATGACGTTAACGTTTTAGTAATGGATACAGAAATCTACTCTAACACTGGAGGACAAGCGTCTAAGTCAACTCAAACAGGAGCAGTAGCGAAATTCGCAGCTGCAGGAAAACCTAATAAGAAAAAAGATTTAGCTGCAATTGCTATGTCTTATGGACATATCTATGTTGCACAAGTATCTATGGGAGCTAACCAAGCTCAATACTTAAAAGCAATCGCTGAAGCTGAGGCTTATCCAGGACCATCATTAATCATAGCTTATGCACCTTGTATCAGTCATGGATTAAAAAATGGAATGGGTAACAGTCAACTTGAAATGAAGAGAGCTACTGAGTGTGGATACTGGCCAATCTTCAGATACAATCCGTTATTAGAAGTAGAAGGTAAAAACCCACTTCAAATCGATTGTAAAGAGCCAAATTGGGATAATTATAATGACTATTTAATGGGAGAGGTTAGATACGCTACTTTAGCTAAATCTGAACCAGAACATGCATCAGTACTGTTCGCTAAAAATAAGTCAGAATCTCAAAGAAGATGGAGACAATATCAAAGACTTGCATCATTAGACTTCACATCAGAAGCTAAGTAATTCTTTGAATTATAGAGATAAGGTAGAGATACCTTATCTCTTTTTTTATTCCAAAACTTTTTTGTAAATTAACGTATAATTTGATATAATTAAAAGTAAGTAGTAAAAAAGAGAGGGTGAAAAAATGAAAATATCTGTTGCGATGATAACCTTTAATGAAGAAAAAATTCTGAGAAAAACATTGGAATCGGTTAAAGATTTAGCAGATGAGATAGTTATTGTAGATAGTGGTTCAACTGATTCAACAGAGGCAATAGCAAAAGAGTTTGGGGCAAGATTTTACACTGAATCTTGGAAAGGGTATGGACCTCAAAGAAATTCAGCTATTGAAAAATGTAGTGGGAATTGGATTTTAAATATAGATGCAGATGAAGAGATTTCTGATAAACTTAAGATAAAAATAGAAGAAGTTACTAGAGATGAAAGTAATACTAAAGAGATTTTTAAGATAAACAGATTGTCAGTATGTTTTGGAAAAGAGTTAAAACATGGTGGTTGGGGAACTTCTTATGCGATTAGATTATTTAAAAAAGGTTCAGGAAAATTTAATGATAATACAGTTCACGAAGCTTTTGAAACGAATAAAGAGATTCACAAGATAAAAGAGGATATTTTTCATCATTCGTATTTGACGATGGAAGATTATTTTAATCGATTTAATAGATATACAACAGAGGGAGCAAAAGATTACTATAAAAAAGGAAAAAAAGTAAATGTTTTTGATATTGTAATCAATCCTTTTTATAAATTCTTAAGAATGTATATTTTTAGATTAGGATTTTTAGATGGAGTAGAAGGATTTGTTATAGCTTCAACAAGCTCATTGTATTCGATGATAAAATACTTTAAATTGAGGGAGATGTATAAAAATGACTCGTACTTACAAGAGAATAGTAATAGCAAGAACAGATAAAATAGGCGATTTAATTTTATCAATCCCAAGTTTTTTTATGGTAAGAAAAATGTACCCGGATGCTGAGATAACTCTGTTAGTTAGAAATTATAACTATAATATAGTAAAAAATTTACCCTATATAAATAGGGTAGTTCAAATAGATAGATATAGACAAAAAGAGTTGTTAGAAAAAATCAGATATTTCAATGCTGATGTATTTATCGCTTTATATGTTGATGATTTTGTTATGCAATTAGCAAAAGCAAGTAAGGCAAAAGTTAAAATAGGTCCTTTTTCAAAATTAAAATCATTTTTCACTTTTAATAAGGGTGTTCTTCAAAAAAGATCAAAGTCTATTAAGCATGAAGCTGAATATAATCTAGATTTAGTAAAAAAATTAGATAAAAAACTTTTCGAAGAAAGATTTGAAATAAATACTGCTATCTATTTGGATAAAAGCAATATTGAATCAGCGGAGAAATTTTTTAAAGATAATAATATAGGTGAAAAAGTATTGGTTGTAAATCCATTTATGGGTGGGTCAGCAAAAAATATAACAGATGAACAGTACTCAAAACTTATAAGAAAAATTATAGATAGACAGGAAAATTTAGATGTGGTTATAACCGCTCATATATCAGATGAGGATAGAGGATTGAGCTTAATTGAAAAGATTGATAGAGATAGAGTTTATTTATTTGCAAATGGTGGAGAGCTATTAAATATTGGAGCAGTAATAAATAAATCTAAAGTTTATTTTGGAGGTTCAACAGGACCAACACATATAGCAGGATCTTTACAAAAAAGTATAGTTGCATTATATCCTAAAAAACCAACTCAGAGTCCTACAAGGTGGGGAATATTTGGAAACGAGGATGTGACTTATATAATTCCGGATGAAAATAGTAAAGAGAATTATAAACATAAAGATTTTGATTCATATACTGAGGATGTTGAAGAGAAAATAGTTCAAGAGATAATAAAAAGATTGGAGAGATAATAGTGAAAATATTGATTATACACACAGCTTTTATTGGAGATATAGTGTTATCTACTCCTTTGATAAAAAGGATAAAAGATATACATCCAGAAGCAAAAATAACATATGTAACAACTCCAGTTGGTGCTAGTATATTAAGAAATAATGAAAATATAACAGAGGTAATAGAATATGATAAAAGAGGAGCTCACTCTGGATTTAAAGGACTTGTTGCATTAGGAAGAAGGCTGAGATATGAGAATTTTAATTTAGTGTTAACTCCTCACAGATATTTACGAAGTTCTATACTTTCATGGCTGACAAGATCACCTAAAAGAGTAGGATATGACACAGCAAGTGGTGCAATTTTATTTACAAATAAAATAAAATACGATAAAACTAAGCACGAGGTAGAAAAACTACTTTCTTTTGTAGATGGAGATTTACCTAAAGATTTAAAGGAGAACTATCCGATAGAGTTGTATCCAAGTAAGAAAGATATTCAAAAGATAGATGAAATTTGGAAAGAAAATGATTTGTTTAATAGAGATGTTGTAGTAGTTGCTCCTGGAAGTAAGTGGTTTACTAAAAAATGGCCTTTAGAATACTTCAATAAAGTTATTGATTTATTGGTTGCAAATAATAAAAGTGTTGTAGTTATAGGTGGAAAAGAGGAGATGTTTTTAAATGTACATAAATCTTCTGGAGTACTTGATTTAAGAGGAAAGACAACTCTTTTAGAGTTAGCAGAAGTTATAAAAAGATCAAAGGTTGTATTAACTAATGATTCTTCACCGATACATATAGCTTCGGCTTTTAAAAGTACAAAAATAATTGCTTTGTTTGGTCCGACTGTAAAAGAGTTTGGATTTTTTCCATGGAGTCAAAACAGTGAGGTTTTAGAAGTGAGTGATTTACCTTGTAGACCTTGTGGAATTCATGGTGGAAATAAGTGCCCAAAAGGACATTTTAAGTGTATGTTAGATATAAAGCCAGAAGAAGTATTTTATAAAATTTTAGCAGCTTTAAAGAGGTAAATTATGGAGAAGGTGATTTGTAATAATCTTATAAATTTTAACTTACCAAATAAGATAAAAAATAAAGAGTTTACGATATTGAAGGTATTGAAAGATGATAATAGAAGTTATGTTCTTTTAATAGAGGTTGATGGAGAATCATATGTTTATAAAGTACCACGAGAAAAAAATAGAAGAGTATGGCAAAGATTTTTATCTCTTTTTAGAGGCAGTGAAAGTAGAAGAGAGTACAATAACTCTTTAAAAAGATCAAAGTTGGGATTTCAAGGAGCAACTCCAATTATGTATTGGGAAAAAAGAGTTTTTGGTATGTCTTTTGATTCTTTTTTTATAAGTTCTTATTTAGAAGGAAGATCAGCAACAATTTCTGATTTATCTCTAGTAAGAGATGAGTTAGAAAGAATTCATAAAAAAGGATATTTACATGGAGATTCACAACTTGATAATTTTATGATTTTAAAAGAGGAAGTTTATTTGATAGATGTAAAACTAATAAGAAATAAGTATGGAAAAGCAGGGGAGATATACGAATTTATATATTTAGAGGAAAGTTGTCATAAAGAAATAGATATCTATGACAAAACTACTTTGAGTTATAAGTTAGCAAAGGGTTTGAATAATTACCTGCATTGGATTGGGAAAATAAAAAAAACAATTCGAGGAAAGGAAAGATAAATTGAGAGTTTTAATTATAAGACTTAGTTCAATAGGGGATGTTATACTTACAACACCTGTATTGAAAGAGTTGAAAAAAAAGTATCCTAATATAGTTATAGATTTTTTGGTTATGGAAAATTTTAAAGATTCTATCTTAGGATGCCCTTATATAGATAATTTGATATTATTTAATAAAAAAAAGCACGATGGATTAAAAAATATGATAGCTTTTGGAAAAGAGTTGAAGAAAAATAACTATGATTATGTATTTGACCTGCATTCAAAGGTGAGGTCAAAAATAATAAGCAATACAATAGGAAGTAAGGTATATACTTATAAAAAAAGAGGCTTTTTAAAAACAATATTAGTAAAAACTAAAGCTATAAAATATAAAGTTGACAATACAATAATAAAAAATTATTTTGGGGCTTTTAAAGTTTTAGGGTTAGAATACAATGGAGAAGATTTGACATTTAGTTTTGAAGAAAAAGATATGGGGAAATTGAAGTCATTATGTATGGAATACGAAAATGTTCCGATGATAGCCCCAGGTGCATCAAAGGAAACGAAGAAATGGACAAAAGAAGGGTTTGCAGAATTGTCAAAACTCCTTTATAATAAATATGGGAAAAAACCTATAATAATAGGGTCTGCTTCAGAATATGAGATGTGTGAAAAAATAAAAGAGTTAAGTGGTGGAATAGCAATTAATTTAGCAGGAAAATTGACTCTTAAAGAGAGTGGAGCATTACTTTCAAAAGCTAAATTTTTAGTTACTAATGACTCGGGACCGTTTCATATAGCTAGAGGAGTAAAATGCCCAACTTTTGTAATTTTTGGACCAACTAGTCCAGAGATGTTTGAGTATGATGAAAATAATAAATTAATCTATTTAAATGAACCTTGTTCACCTTGTAGTTTACATGGAGATAAAGTATGTCCACAAAAACATTTTAATTGTATGAAAAAGTTGAGTGCAACAAGTATAATGGAGATAATAGAAAAAAATGGGAGGTAGTTGAAATGGCAAAAAAGTCAGTAGAAACAACAGATAAGTCAAAAGCATTAGAAACAGCGTTAAAGCAGATTAGAAAAGACTTTGGTGATGGTTCAATAATGAAACTGGGTGAAAACCAAGGAATGAACATTGAAGTGATTTCAACAGGAAGTATAAATTTAGACTTAGCCCTTGGATTAGGAGGGGTGCCTAGAGGTAGAATTATAGAAGTTTACGGAGCTGAAAGTTCAGGTAAAACAACTATAGCTTTACATGTAGTAGCTCAAGCACAAAAACTAGGAGGAGTTGCAGCATTTATAGATGCAGAGCATGCCTTAGATCCTGTTTATGCAAAAGCTTTAGGTGTAGACGTAGATGAGCTGTTAATCTCTCAACCAGACTTTGGAGAGCAAGCATTAGAAATTGCAGATATGTTAGTAAGATCAGGAGCGATTGATATAATAGTAGTCGATTCAGTAGCTGCTTTAGTTCCAAAAGCAGAGATAGATGGAGAGATGTCAGATCAACAAATGGGTCTACAAGCAAGACTTATGTCGAAAGCTTTAAGAAAATTAACAGGTTCAATAAATAAATCAAAAACAACTATGATATTTATAAATCAAGTTAGAGATAAAATTGGTGGATTTAGTTTTGGCCCTCAAACAACTACGACAGGTGGAAAAGCTCTGAAATTCTACTCTTCAGTTAGAATGGAAGTGAAAAGAATCGGAAGCGTTAAGCAAGGCGAGGAAGTAATAGGAAACGAAACAGTAGTAAAAGTAACTAAAAATAAAGTAGCACCTCCATTTAAAGAAGCAAAATTCCAAATCATGTATGGAAAGGGTATATCTAGAGTTGGAGAGATAATGGATATGGCTTTAGACAATGATATAGTTGCAAAATCAGGAGCTTGGTTTAGTTTTGGAGATATCAGACTAGGACAAGGAAAAGAGAATGTAAAAGCTAGATTAGAAACTGAACCAGAGTTGCTAGCTGCAATTGAAGAGAAAGTAAATCAACTTTTAGCGAAAAAAACTATAGTACTTCATACATCTGAAGGAGAGGATAATATTGAAGCTGAAGAGATTATTGAAGAATAATTATCTCTTTGAAAATGGCTTAAATATTGGATTGAACAACGAAATAGTAAATAAATATGATTTAAAAAAGAGAGAGGAGCTATCTCACGAAGAATACTTACAAGTGTTAGAGTTAGCTACTCTCTCTACTTCATACTATTATTTAGCCAAAAGAGATTATAGTAAAAAAGATCTACAAACAAAGCTTTTACAAAAATATTGGGAAAAAACAGTGATTTTGAAAGTTATAAAAACTTTAGAAGAATTAGGGTATTTAGACGATGTTGAGTATGCTAAAAATTTTATAAAAACTAAAAAAGGTGCAAGAAAGAAACTCGAATATGATTTGAAATTAAAGGGTATTTCATCTGAGGTTATAAAAGATACTTTGAATGATTATGAAGAAGATGATGAACTCGAAGAGTTGTCAAAAGCTTGGGATAAATTAGGGTCTAGAGATGAGCAGAAGAAAATAGCTTCACTTATGAGAAAAGGTTATTCTTACGGAGATATAAAAAAAATTATGACTAGAAAACAGGAGGAAGAATGTTAACACTTATAAAGGTTACGTTTGTAGCACTACTTAATTTTGCGTATATAACTATATTTAATACTAGAAAAATAAAAAAGATGTCTAGTGATAAAGCTCCGTTAGAGGCGAGAAAAATTTTAAAAGAAAAACTATGTTTAAGTTTAATTAAAGCCGCTAAAATAGATTTAGAAGTTCTTTACTTAGATGAAAAAGGGTATAGAAAGTTAAAAAGAGAGGATGGGATAGTTGTAGTAGCAAACCATCAAAGTAATTTAGATATTCCTGTTTTAGTTGCAGCACTTGATTTACCTTTAGGATTTGTAGCGAAAAAAGAGATGGAGAATTGGCCTTTTTATTCTATGTGGATGAAAATGAGTAAATGTATATTTTTAGATAGATCAAATCCAAGAGAGGGAATTAAAAGTATAAAAAAAGCTGTTCATATAGTTAAAGAGGGATATCCAACAGTTATATTCCCAGAAGGAGAAAGAACATTAACGGGAGAAATAGGAACTTTTAAAAAAGGAAGCTTTAAATTAGCTACAGAAACAGAAGGAATCATTCTACCAGTGACAATTGATGGAACTTTTTTTGTTCAAAATAGAAAAAATGTAAAAATTAACCCTAATCAAAAGGTACGTGTAACTGTAGGAAAACCGATAGATTTGAAGAAAATGTACTTAGAAAATAGCAGAAATCTAAGTGAGATTGTTCAAGAATTGGTAGCTAACGAAAAAAAGTAAAAAATAATTAAAAAATAACCACTAATTTAGTATAAAATTAACCGTTAAAAAGTCTGGAAAAGTTTGACACTAATTATTATTTGTGCTATAATCTCCTTGAAAATTAAGTGAAGCTTAACAGAGCTTTTACCAAAAATATAAGTGGAATATATATAAATTATAATCCATTCAGGAGGAAACAAAGATGGAAAACTTACAATCTTACTGGTCAGATTTCAAAGGAAATTTATGGAAGAAAGAAATTAATGTTAGAGATTTCATTCAAAACAACTACACACCATACACTGGTGATGAGGCTTTCCTAGCAGGAGCTACTGAAAACACAAAAGCTGTTTGGTCAAAATTAACAGAAATGTTCAAAGTAGAAATTGAAAAGGGAGTTTACGATGCAGAAACTAGAACTCCACAAGCTATTGACACTTATGGACCTGGGTACATCTCAAAAGAAAACGAATCAATCGTAGGACTTCAAACAGATGCACCATTAAAGAGAGGAATTTATCCAAAAGGTGGATTAAGAATGGTTGAGAACTCTCTTAATGCTTACGGATATGAAATAGATCCAATAACAAAAGAGATATTCTCAAGATATAGAAAAACTCATAATGAAGGAGTTTTCTCAGCTTATACTGAAGATATGATGGCTGTAAGAAGATCAGGAATCGTAACTGGATTACCAGATGCTTACGGAAGAGGAAGAATAATCGGAGACTACAGAAGAGTAGCTCTATACGGAGTAGACAGATTAAT
>DIXX01000049.1 GCA_002428805.1 Cetobacterium sp. UBA6069 | reverse complement strand
AGTGAAAACGGGTATGCTCAAAATAGTGAAGAAGTTATAGCGATTGAAAAAAGAGGTGGGGACTCTGGAATTGAAAACTATGATGAAAATCAAATTAGATTCTTTGAATTGGAAAAAGAACTTAACTCTTTAAAAGGAAAAGAGTTTAATTTCACAGGTTTTATAGGAACAAAAGTTGAAATAGAGCAGCTTTCGGGAGATGTTGACGCTGGAAAAGTTAAATTTATTTTAGCTGAAGGAAGTATTAAACATAAAAATTATGATAACTGGTCAATGTATTACAATGTAGCCAAAGAGCAGATTTTCAGCTCGAAGATGTGGGATAGAAGTGATAGCCCACAAAATACAATTGTTGAGATTGTGCCGAGATATCAAAAATCGTTTAACAACGATAAAGGTTTTGGAGCTTTCGAATTTATCTATACATCTGAGAGTATAGATAATAGAGATGCAGTTAAATTAAAGCCCTCGGTTTACTACAAGCTAAATGAAAAGTTAGCTTTAAACAACTCGTTTCTTATAGGAAGAGAGTTTAAAGGTGGGTATGATGATTATGAGTTAATTGAGTTAGAACCAGGTTTTGGCTATAAGTTGAGAGATGATTTTGGTATGGGTATAAACTATTTCTTTAAATGGGGTCAGACATCAAACGAAAGATTCACAGAAAGAGAAAGATTTTTCAAACCGTATGTGTGGAAGAGTTTTGCAGATTTAGGATTAGAATTATCTCTGTGGGGAGAAATTGGTCCATATAGCAATAATAATGGTGCTAGACACAACAATACAAAATTTGGAATAACAGGAAATAAAACTTTAACAGAAACATTAAAGGTTGTTGGAGAGGTGAATTATAAAAGAGAGGAACAAAAGAGCTCTAAGAAAGATATAGATGTAACTTTTGTGATGCTAGGATTACAGTATAGTTTTTAATATGAAAAGAGACCAGAAAATTTAATTCTGGTCTCTTCTTTTATATTGTAAGTAGTTTATGGCAATTTTTACAGGTAATTTTTATAGATCTCTTTAGCTCTTTCAACTTTCTCAGGAGATAATTTTCCTAAAGGCTCTTTACAGTATCCCGCATTAACACCTTGACATTTTAAAAGCTCTTTTAAAGTTTGGAATAATCCGTTTCCGATAACAGCTTCAATCATATCGTTAGCTTTTCTTTGGTACTCTCTAGCTTCGTCGATTTTCCCCTCTTTCGCAAGGTTGAAAATCTTCTTAGCGTTGATTCCATTTACGTTATAAGTACTTCCAATAGCTCCATCTACATTTAAAACAGTAGCTGAAAGTAGCATCTCATCGAATCCAGAGTATAAAAGTTTATCAGGGAAAGCGTGTCTCAATCTCTCCATCAAGAAGAAGTTTCCTTCTGTGAACTTAACTCCGATTATGTTTTCATTTTCAAATAGCTCAGCAAATTGAGGAACAGTCATACTAACTCCAGTTAAAAGTGAGATAGAGTAAAGAATCATCTTGTTGTTAGTTGCATTCGTTATAGTGTTGTAGTAGTTTTTGATCTCTTCAAAAGTAAACTTATAATAGAACGGTGTTACAGCAGAAAGAGCGTCGTACCCTAAGTCTGTTGCATATTTTCCTAACTCTACAGCTTCATTTAGATCTAAAGCCCCAACTTGAGCGATCATAGCGATTTCACCTTTAGCTTCATCGATAGCGATTTCAAATATTCTCTTTTTAACATCAGTCGGTAGCATAAAGTTTTCCCCAGTGCTTCCTCCAACGTATAATCCATCCACTTTCATATTATCTATATTATGTCTAACAGTCTCTCTGATTCCTTTTTCGTCGATATTTCCATCCTTATCAAAAGCTATAAGTAGTGCTGAGAAAATCCCTTTTAAATTTTTCATATTATCCACTCCCCTTTTTTAATGTGTACGTATTCTAGATGTTTCATACTATGAACGCGTGAACATTTCTTATTTGAGTCTAGAATAATCCTTTTTCTTCTAAAAGTCAACAAAAATTTTATAAAATTTTTTTAAAAGATTTTTTAGATTAAAAAAGTCCCTTATTTTACAAGGGACTTAAAAGCGACTACTGGTTTTATAAATTGGTGTTCGATACATTTTCTATTTTTATAAAGAGTTTCAAACATAATTTTGCTAGCGGTATAGCCAATCTCCCAAAATTGCTCGTTTATAGAAGCGTAGATAACCTCGTTTTTGACATAGTCATTTACTTCGGGATTTCCAGCTATTCCAACAATTTTATAGTCGTTTTCAGGAGTCAATAGCTCACTATTTCTTTTAATAATCTCTAAAGTGTATCTGTTTGAGAAAATCCCCCTGATATCCTCACTTAAATACTCTTTTAAAAAGTTGTGTGAATCCAAAATATCTTTTTTGGCTTCGACAACTCTTATGCTCTCTCTTTGAAGAGAGGATGTGAAACCTTTGTAATACTCTTCAACCGAAACCTTATCCCCAGGGAATTTGAGAACTAAAACTCTCTCATTTTTTCTTAAAACTCCTCTCATTATATCCCCACTGATCTGTCCACCCATATAGTAGTTCGCTCCTATATGTGGAATTGAATCTGAAAGTATATTGTCTAAAGAGAGAAATTTAACACGTTCATTTTCTAAGACTCTTTTCATAATCTCATTTTTTAAAAGTGGAGTTATTATGATTCCAGATGGCGAGCAGTTGTTTAAAACCGCATCGAGTTCGACAATTTGTGATTCGGGGTTTTCGATAGAGGTTTGGATGATCTCTATTTTATAACCGAATCCCTTGTTTTCTTTTTCAAAATCTAACAGCCCCTTTTTAATCTCCTCACTATAGTGATTAACAACTGATTTTAAAAGAAAAGCGTAGATAACTTTTTCATTTTTACTTGCTAGGGTACTACTGATATAGTTTTTCTCATACCCATAGGCTTCGATAATTGCTAAGATTTTCTCACGAGTCTCAGTTTTAACATTTTCATCGTCATTTAAAACTCTTGAAACAGTTGCTCGACTCACTCCAGCTAATTTTGCAATATCCTCTTGCTTTAGCATAATTTGCCCTCCCTAATATATTCCTGCTTATATTATAATTCATTTTTTCCAATACATAAAGAAAAATAAAAAATGTTATATTTGAAAATAAATATTGACAAAATAGAACATATAGTTTATCATCAAGTCATAAAAAGATTAATGAACGCGCGAACAAATTTGGGAGGTAAATATGAGTTGGCATTGGTTTAATTGGGTAGTATTGGCATTTTACTTTTTAGGAATGGTTGGAATTGGGGTATATTTTTCTAAGAAAAATAATTCAACTGAGGATTATTTCACTGCGAGTGGAAGAATTCCATCGTGGGTAACTGCGTGTAGCATATATGCAACTGCACTTTCATCAATATCGTTTATAGCTATACCAGCTTCGGTTTTCAAAGGTGGAGCCATTATGGGGATGGCACCGTTAGGAATTATATTAATGGTTCTTTGGGCTGCGATTGTGTTTGTACCGTTTTTCAGAAGTATAAACGTAACGACAGCATATGAATATTTAGGAAAAAGATTTGACAATGGATTTAGATGGGTAGGAAGTTTATCGTTTATTCTTTTTCATCTTATAAGAATGGCGGTAGTTCTTTACTTACCAACGTTGGCTTTAAAAGAAGCTCTGCCAGGGATAAATCCAACGCTTTTACTTGGGGCGGTTTCATTCCTATGTGTTGTTTACACATCTATGGGTGGAATTGAAGCTGTAGTTTGGTCGGATGCGATTCAAACTATCATCTTACTTTTAGGAGCATTTTTAATTATAATTATTGGATACAACGCTGCACCAGAAGGGATTTCAACTGCATTTAAAACTCTTGCTGAAAATGGAAAAACTATCCCAGCGTCAGCTTGGAAGTTCTCACTTACAGGAACAACTTTTGTCGGGATTTTGTTTGGTGGATTCTTTAACGCTATCTACTCATACGTAGGATCACAAGATATCGTTCAAAGATATAACACAACTAAAAATGATTATGAAGCAAAGAAAAGTTTATATATGAACGTACCTCTACTTTGTATCAGTGTACTTATTTTCTCGGGAATGGGAACAGCACTTTTCCTATTCTTTAAATTCAAAGCTATTTTACCAGCGAATATAGATGGAAATGCAATTCTTCCATACTTCGTAATCAACTATATACCTGTTGGATTCTCAGGAGTTATTCTAGCTGCAATCTTTGCTGCTGCTCAGTCGACAGTTTCATCGAGTTTGAACTCACTATCAACTTGTGTGACTTCAGATATCGTAGCACCGTTGAGAAAAAATATAACAGACAAAGAGAAGTTAAATATTGCAAAAGCTGTGAGCTGGGGAGCTGGAATCATCAGTACAATCTTAGCAATCAGATTCTTAAGTGCTGGTCAAGGAGATATGTTCCTATACTTCCAAGCTATCACAGGACTTTTAGGTGGACCAATAGCTGGGTTATTCTTAGTTGGAATTTTCAGTAGAAGAGTTGACAGCAGAGCGGCGTGGGTAGGATTCTTAATCTCTGTCGTAGTTGCAGTATATATTGGAAACCCAGCTGGATTAGTTGGAAGATTTATGCCAGGATACACAAAGCCAGCGGTATTTGAACTACTAATTGCCTTTATCATCATGGCATCTTGTGTTATCCCTGCTATATTAGCATCATTCTTCTTTGGAAAGGTTGAGGATAAAAAGATAGCTGGATTGACATACTTTACATTTAGAGATTCAAAAGCTTCAAAGAAATCAAAAGAAAATAGTTCATCAATAAATAAAGATGAACCATCAATTAAGTTCTCATAAGATCTACAAAGATCCCCAAAATATAAAAAAGCTGTAGAAACTCATCTTCTACAGCTTTTTGCTTTTGAATTATTAATAAAGTTTTAGAGATATCGTAGAGATAAAGGCTCCAACATATGAAACGTTGAATGAAAGGTAGTCTGTGATATCATAGCCAACTCCAACATTAGCTCCGATGATGTAATCTCCACCGATGTTTGTATTAAACTTCGATTTTTTTATAACCTCTCCAGTTTCGTTGTCATAGATGTAGTTCTCTTTCTCATATCCCTTTACAACCCCAACTCCAAGGCTAAGGTAGAAATCATTTAAACTTTTAAATGGTCTTAAATACTTCCCAGCTGCTAAAACGTATGAGTCGTTATCAAAACTGTTTTTAAAATACCCAAAGCTAATCCCAAAATCTTCGATTGGTCTATACTCAAATCCAATTAGATTCGTATCGTTGTTGTAGATGTCGTTGTCGTTTGTATGTGTAGTGTAGATACTTCCAATCAGTCTCAGTTCAGGCTTGAAAACTTTTTCATTTGATTGAAACTCTACAATAGTAGCGTCATTAGTAGTAATAGTCTCTTCGATAGCCACTTCACTTTTAAGTTCTAAAGGTGCTATATCAACGATCTCCTTAGCAAAAGCAAGGTTTCCTAAAACAAAAAGTGTTGTTAATAATTTTGTATAAAATTTAATTTTAATCCCTCCAGGTACAAACAATTTGTTATTTTTTTCACACAGAAGCGGTGCATTCTATTATACCCTATTATCTGAGAATCGTCTATAAAGAGAAAATAAAAGATCTATAAAATTACATCTTCTTGACTTTTGAAGACTATATTTATATACTATAATACGTATAAAAAATAACAGAAGAGAAAGAGTTAGATAGTATCGGGAGGATTTTTTGAAGCATTATATAAAGATTTTAAATTGCATCTTTCTCTTTATATTGATATTTTCAATGTATATGAGGAAAGAATGGTTACACACAGAAATCTCTACATCAATTGAACATATAAATAACAGTTTTGATGAAAAAATATATATACTAAAAAACGAGATACATTATTTGAATAAAACAAAAAAAATATTGGAGCTCCCAGAGTATGAGGTTGAGGGACCAATAACTTATTTTGCAACTGATGGGTATGGAGTCTATCTAGATAGAGTTTCTCCACTTCCAGAAACCTATGAGTTTTATAATTTAAGGGGCGCAAAGATGGCCTTAAATGCGAGACTAAATGATTCGGTTTTAGGGATTATTTATAATAAGGCTAAAGAGGTTGAAGCTGAAAAGCTTTTAGAAAATCAGGAGAATTTTTGTCGAGTAAAAGGGGATATCGTTTTTGTAGATACCTACGATGAGAGATGGGTTAAAATTTTCCAGAAGAACTCACTTTCAAAAGATTTCTTTAAAAACAAAAAAAGTATATCGAGAAACAATATAGATTATGCAGTTTACGATTCGTATATTGATAAAGTTTTTAATAAAAATATGTTCTCTATTATTATACCAACCTATGATATAAACGATGATATAGAGTATCTAAGAGGGATTTGGTATTTTGACTTCAATGAGAAGTTTTTTGAAAAGGATTTGAAAAAAGCTAAGGGTAAGATAGGTTTAAATCTAGCTGTTGTAGATTCAAAAAATAAAGTTGTAGGCTCAACAGAGGAGGACTTTAATTTTACAGAGGCGACTATGAAGGACTATTATAGTTATAAGTTAGGAAAAACGAGCTATAGAGTTCTTGTAGAAAGAATAGGTATTAAAAACCTTTTGGGTTATGAAGAGCTTATATTTATTATGTTTTTAATCTCTTTAAAAATGTATGGATATAAAAAAGAGAAGCTTCAAATAGAGGTTGAAAAGTTAAAAGTTGCAGAAAAGATAAGAGACCATTTATTGGTGAGGGACTCTTTGACAAAGATGTACAACAGATATTTTATAGAGAAGAGTTTAGGATATCCGCTTCAAAATTGTGGAGTTGTTTTGATAGATATAGATCACTTTAAAAGTATAAATGATAACTATGGACATGAAAAGGGAGACCATATTTTGCGTGCTGTGAGTAATATCATAAAACTTTTAGGTGGTAAAAATGTACATGGAATACGTTGGGGCGGTGAGGAGTTTCTTGTTCTTTTCAAAGATACGGATAGATATAAACTTTTAAGAAAGCTAGAGCTAATCCAGGTGTCGATTAAAAAGCTGCGGATAGTAGAAAATAGAGTTGTAACAGTTTCGATAGGAGCTTTGATAGATGATATAGATAGTAAAGAAGCTCTTTATAAAGCTGTTTCAGAGAGTGATAAAAATCTATATAAAGCAAAAAACTCGGGAAGAGATAGAATAGTGATATAAGAAAAGCCAACCAGTTAAAATAGGTT
>DIXX01000019.1:4738-5461 GCA_002428805.1 Cetobacterium sp. UBA6069 | reverse complement strand
GAAAAGAGGTTGAAGACGTTAAACTCTTAGAAGACAGTTCAGAAGAAGTAGTATTCGCAATAAGAGGGATTGGCGAAATCCCCTATAGGCTTATAAAAATAAAAAAACAGGCAGGTGAGAATTGTGATAGATGTAATCGATTATGAAGAAAATGAAAAGTGTAAGTTTCTACTGGAGAATATCATAAATGGAATAATATTAATTGGCGGCCATTCAAACGCTGCTGCCATTATGAAAAAATATATCTCTGAATTAGCTTTAACTATTAAGCCATCTAATTTTAAATGGGTAAAAGGCGACAAATTTGATGAATTGTTTGGGCCTGTTAAGTTAAGAATGCATTTGGATGAGTTCCCGATAATTTCATTTAATGTTTTCGATAATAAATTTGAAACGTTCGAGAAGCTATCTAAAAGGTATAATTTAGAAGGTGCTATTTTACCAGTAACTTTGTTGCTCTTGAATGGAGAAACTCACGTTTTGAGTGGAATAACGAAGCCAAACGTCATAAAAGATTTAATGATTAAAAGTGAAGTAGCTGTTGATTGGTTAGGTGATGGAAATGCCACATAAAAGAGTTTCAAGATCTTATTACAGTTATGTTAATTCTTCATTTTGGGATTTTAATAAAAAAGCTTATTTAGATAATATAAAAAGGAAATATCCTCAACTTTATAGGAGGCTATCTAAAAAGTGTTCAATAATTAGATATGACGACTTAGG
>DIXX01000019.1:3204-4431 GCA_002428805.1 Cetobacterium sp. UBA6069 | reverse complement strand
GATAACAGTTATCGTGGGTTCAGCATCGATTTAGCAGAGGAGTGGACGACTTATTATACTAAATCAGGAATTTATGATTTTCATGACACAACAAAAATAGGTAGAAAAATTTTTTGGGATAGTTGTCTTAAGCAACTAGAAGAACAAAATCCTGAAATCTACAAAAACTTTATGGATAGGTGGGAAGCGCAATGGAAAAAATAAGCCTTCATATTTTTTTATCTAAAATTGAACAGCCAATATCAGGGCTACTTTTTATGGAAAAAGCAACATTTTTTCGTCTTGGATTTCTGTGGTTTTGCGAAGGTAATATAGAATTCTTTACAGTTACGATAGTTGGCGAAAGAAAAGGTATTTTTAGGTTTGGTAAAAAGAACTTCACATCCTTAAATGAGGAGTTCGATCAAGCTTCTAAAATAGGCGAAATTTCTATAGAAAGAAAATATATACTCAAAATGATTGAGGTTTTGTTTACCTTACACGATTTATCTTTGGATACAGCGTTAAACGTCTTAAAAGTGGGTAAAAACGGATTCTTAGAAGTTCTGTATAATAGTTTAAAGGATGTTGGTGAACATAAGCTAATTCACCTTATTAAACGCCAATATATAACATGTGAATATAAGGAGTGATTTTAATGAACACGAAAATTTTAAGAAAAAAATTGAATAACTTTTTAGATACAACCGAATGCGGGTTATTAAGCTTATCAGGCGCTAAGCTATCTGTTGCTGATTGTGAAACTTTAATATTATATTGCGATGCAATAGATAATGGAACTACATATCAGTTGATGAAACCATTAGGCAGCACAGCTAAAGTTTTAGAAGCGCATAACTTAAAGTACTGGGGCAACAACTAATGGTGTTAAAAACTAAAATAAAAAAAATATCTTATGAAACTAATTCTTTCCATAAGCATAGCAGCTTCATGGCTGAAGTGATACACCTTGATTCCAATTATAAACTTATTGAATGTGTAGAATATAACTCTATAAGTGATTTTTTAAGATCCGCACCGATAGGCTTTTTCAATCTAACGAAAAAATGTTTTGGTGATTCGTATAGCTTATCCATAAGTGATGACGTTTTAAACAATAGTGCTTTTACCACTATTATTCGTAGATGCATTCTTTTTGCTTTAACGCTCCATATTAAAGGTGAATCTTTATCACCTGATGATTTTGAACGTTTGTCTTATTCAATCAACTATAATTTTTCAGATGCT
>DIXX01000019.1:0-2994 GCA_002428805.1 Cetobacterium sp. UBA6069 | reverse complement strand
AAATATGGACAAGGTTAGATTTTACAAAACAAAAAACGAGAACTCGTACATAATGATAATGCTTTTAAGCAAGACAGTATTTGCAAGTCAAATAATACATGAAAGACATATTAAACTTAGGGCGGAATTGAATGCATACGAAATGGATTTTGATTACGTAAAAGAAATGATAGGGAATTACCTTGCCGTCGCTAATGAGGAGATGCTTTCGAAATTTGCAGATTCTGATATTAAAAAATTAATTTTTAAATTACATTATCTAAAAACTAATGATTTAGATTTCAACAAATTAACGATCGATATAAAATATTAAAAAAGGAGAGTATATGAATGGTTTATGTTTCTTGGAGTGGAATTCTTTTGGAGTTACATCTGTCCATTTAGCTTTCTTTAGCAACAATAGACTATTTTTAAGTGAAGATTTTCATTTACATGAAGCCATTATGAAGAAAGGGATATTATTAAAGAGATGCGACTATGAAGATTTAAATAGAGTTCTTCTTAGCAAAAAATACAAAAAAATTAGTTTTGAAGAATTTAAAATTAGATTTGATATTAAAAGTTTTCATTATGAACTTAATAAAAGGAAAGGGAATTATAAAGATGTATTCTTTAGAACTTTAAGTCTAAAGATAAAGAAAAAAGTATAAAAAAAGAGGGTATAGCCTAAAAAAATGTAGACTATGCCCTTTCGATTAATTTATGTACGTTTTGATTTTTAACGTAGAATCTACGACGAAGTACGTTTCATATTTCTAACATGCGTTTCATGTTTTTAACGAACGGTTCGATTTATGAAAAGTAATTTGTTTTAAAAAGTCTGATGTTTTCTAAAAGTAAAACCACTTTTCTTGAAAACCGCTGCCTCAAAAGCAAAGCGGTTTTTTCAACGTTTAACATCATTCAATGTATCTTAATGTAATTATAATCATAGTTGCCATATTTTGTACTTGGATATATTCTTTTAATGTACATATATGAGCATGTTAGTACTTTGGATATACTTTTCGACGAAAGTTTTTTCCGTAGATTACGTTAGCTATAAAGCGTAAATAACTTCCTGCTAACGACTGACTTTAACGGTGGAAGTCTAGACTTACCCCCTAGGGGGAAGAAGAGAAAATTAAATTCTAGATTTAATACGCTGTTCGCAAATCAGGATAAGCTATCTGCCCCTTACCCTTTGTTGGGTTATGTACTTTAATAACCGCAAGTGGAAATAATATGTTTATTTGCTTTAACAACGCCCCCTGCCTTATTGCTAAGACACAGACCGAGCCACCGTCGCTTTTTATAGTGGCCGACCTCCACTCGCTGATCTTGTTACATGTTCAAGCACCTTTGTGCTTGCCCAACGCTAGTGTTACGCCCCACCACGGTCACTTTACCTTAGTTGTAAAGTCGGACCCTTATTTTAAAGTTTCGATTGTAATTGTTTCCAAGAAAAAATATATCATATTTTTATTTAATAGTCAATAATAAAAAAATTCGATATCGAAAAAAATCATAGGAGTGTGAGAATTTATGAAAAAAAGATTATTTCATGGAACGAGTTTTCGTGATACAATATCTATACTAAAAGAAGGATTTAAAAACAACGAAAGGGTTTGGCAAGATTCAGAAGAAGAATATATTTACTTTTTCGAACTGGATAGAATGAAAGAAGTTGAATATTTAGAATCTAAAAAAGAGGCGAGCCAAGCGTGTATAAGAAGAGCTTTAGAGGCTGCTCAAATAACATCTGCTTTAAAAAAGAATTACGACCCAATCATATGTGCAGTAGAAGTTATCATAGACGAGGAATATGTCCATCCTGATTCTTCAGGAGATCATTTGAGAGAAAATCTTATGCACGACGCAGGAGCTGTTCAGGTTAATATAAAAGACCTTATTAAACACGGTGAGATAGTGAAAGTCTTTGTATCTGAAGATTACCATCCATCAATATCAGGACTTTATATACAAGGTATTTTAGGCAGAGATAGATGTAATTTAATAACCGATACTTGGAACGAAAGGGAAATAGAATTCGTTAAGAATTTAGAGCTAAACTTTATAGAACCACTTTTAGATATAGAATGGAGGACTTATGACAATAAAGACTTTTTACAGAAGTTTTGCAGGTAACATTATGTTCGCATCTTTTCTTTTTTATGAGGGGATATTATCAACTATGATAGGTGTTGTAAGAATTCTTCCGAAGATAGAGGGCGGTGTGCAAGTTAAAGATTCAAATGGTGAATTTCAAATAGTGTTTAATAGCTTAAAAATAGAAAAACTTGGTAGTTCAATGTCGGATCTCCACTCAATCCTAAAACGTATTTCTCCGTTGGAGGAGTGTGTAGTGGATTTATTTGATTTCACTCTTGAAACAATACTGTTAGATGAAATATCTGTTCACGTTAATCACAAAGAACAATTGGAAAAAAGATTATGCGAATGCATGGACGAAATAGAAAAGAAAGTATCTTATCTTTCAAAGGATGTGAGTCAATGTTTACTTTATTAAAAGAAAAAACGCTTTACATATGTTCCTCAGAAGAAAAAAATCGTTTTTATTTTATGATGTTCTTAGGGGGCGACATTTACATAGACGAGGCAAATATGATTGACATTAAAAGAGATAAAGATTTTATTTTTTCTTTAAAACTGGTAGGGAAAACCCATATGTTAACAAAGGCTACTTTTAAAGAAATTAAAACTCTAGAAAAAATAATTTATGTTCATAAGCTCGCTAAAGCACTTTATACAAAAGATAATCATGATAACCCAACCTTCATTATGATTGGAGCAGATCAAATTGAATTACTAAATAAATCGCTAAAAACAATGTGAAATTGAGTCTTTCGCGCATAAGTGTTAATATTCAAACATTACAATGCAAGGAGGTTTCCTCATGGCTAAATGCGGCGGAAAGAAGACTAGTAAAAAGAAAAAATAATTAACTAAAAAAGGGTTTCGGCCCTTTTTTATTTGGAGGATAAAATGAAAAAA
>DIXX01000028.1:10682-56185 GCA_002428805.1 Cetobacterium sp. UBA6069 | reverse complement strand
ATTTTCCTTCATAAACAATAACACCGTTTCTTAAGATTCTGATATTAGAATCTTTTCTAACTTTACCATCAACAACAACACATCCAGCAATATTTCCAACTTTAGAAACTTTGAACACTTTTTTGATCTCAATTCTTCCAGAGTACATCTCTTTGAATTCAGGATCAAGCATTCCTGTTAAAGCTTTTTCAATATCTTCAGTGATATGGTAGATAATGTTTGAAGTTCTGATTTCAACACCGTTAGAATCAGCTTCTTTTAATGCGTTTGTAGTTGGTCTAACGTTAAATCCAATTATAATTGCGTTTGAAGCTTCAGCTAGTTTTACATCACTCTCTGTTATAGCTCCAGAAGCAGCTTGAATTATGTTAACAATAACTTCTTCATGAGAAAGCTTTAATAATGAGTCTCTTAATGCTTCTACAGAACCTCTAGAGTCAGCTCTTAAGATTAAGTTAAGTTCTTTTAAGTTTGCGTGATCCATTTGTTGAGATAAAGTTTCAAGAGAGATAGATTTTCTAGTAACTTCTGAAATCTTTCTTTCTTTAGCTACTTCTTCTACGATTCTCTTAGCATGTTGCTCATTTTGGATAACATAGAATGTATCTCCAGCAGATGGAACATCGTTGAATCCAATAATCTCGATAGGTTGAGATACTGTTGCAGATTGAACTTTTGCTCCTAAATCATTAACAAGTGCTCTAACTTTTCCCATAGATTCTCCAGCAACGATTACCTCTCCAATTCTTAAAGTTCCTTCTTGAATTAAAACGTCGGCGATAGGTCCAACTTTAGGATCAAGTCTAGATTCTAAAACGATTCCTTTAGCTCTTTTCTTAGGATTTGCTTTTAACTCTAAAATTTCAGCAGTTATTAAGATTGTATCTAATAAGATATCTAAATTCATTTTAGCTTTAGCTGAAACTTCAACGAACTCAGTATCTCCTCCCCATTCAACTGAAACTAAACCATGTTCCATAAGCTCTTGCTTAACTCTCATTGGGTTAGATCCTTCTTTATCTATTTTGTTGATAGCAACAATAATAGGTACATTAGCAGCTTTAGCATGTGATAAAGCTTCTATAGTTTGTGGCATAACACCGTCATCAGCAGCAACAACAAGGATTGCGATATCTGTAACTTGTGCTCCTCTCGCTCTCATATCAGTAAACGCCTCATGTCCAGGAGTATCTACGAAAGTGATTTTCTTTCCAGCTTTAGTTATTTGGTAAGCTCCAATCTTTTGAGTGATTCCACCAGCTTCTCCAGAAGCAACAGAAGTAGTTCTGATAGCATCTAGTAAAGATGTTTTTCCGTGGTCAACGTGTCCCATGATTGTTATAACAGGAGCTCTTTCGATAAGATCTTCAGTTCTATCTTCTATTTCAAGAGCAAACTTATCTCCAAAATCTAATTGAATTTCTTCTTCTAATTCAACAAGAGCTTCATAATCTTCAGCTAACTCTTCAGCTAACTCTAAAGAGATAGTTGAGTTGATTGTTAACATTTGTCCTTTTAAGAAAAGTTTTTTGATAAGCTCAGAACTTCCAACACCTAATCTGTCAGCGAAGTCACCTAAAGTGATTTCTCCTCTGATTTTTATTATTTTCATTCCGTCTTCTTCTATAATCTCAGGTCCTTGCTCAGCTTTATTTACAATAAAGTCAGCTCTTCTACCTTTTCTTTTCTTCTTAGATTTTCCTTCATCATTTGAAGTACCATCATTAGTTTTTGATTTGTTCTTATTTTTATTTTTCTTAGTAGTAGTTGTTGTAGCTTCTTCTACAAACTCTTCTGCATCGTTAAAATCCATAGTCTTTTTCATTGTTTCCTCCTCTATATAGGTATTACTAGAAACAACATCATCATTTTTTTTAGCAAAATGTACTAGAACAAGTTTTTCCTGTTCAGCAGTCAATCCACCTAGATGTGATTGCACATCAACTCCAATATTGTTTAAAATATCTAAAATGTTTTTGTTGCTATAACCGTTAGTCTACCAATCCTCTTGCAACCTTTTTATTTTTTATAGCAATAACATTGACTTCCTCTTTATTAAAGATTTCACCTAGTTGTGTTTTGTCTCCATAATGGGCATAAGGAATATTAAGCTCCTTAGCTTTTGCAATTAACTTTTTATCATTCTTTTCACTAATATCTTCAGCGATTATAAGAAAATGAATGTGTTGAATCTCATCCATAACCATATTGATACCAAAAGCTAAATGTTCAGAGTTTTTCATTGCCTTTAAAATATTTAAGTAATCTTTAGATTGTTTTTTTAGAAGATTAACCATAAGAAGTAAGTCCTCTATTTTTAGGTTATATTTTTTATTTTTAGAAATTCTTTTTATACATTCGTGTGTCTTACAAACATAGATTGCTCTAGCTTGGTGTTTTTGCTTTTCATCAAATGAATAGTTGCTTTCACTTATTTTAGCGATTCTAAAAAGATCGCTTTTATCTTTCTTTTCTCTACAAACTACACATGTTCTTTCAGGCGTATGATTATGCATTTTCTTCCTCATCTAAAGTAGGAGTGTTATTAACATTCTCAGCGTTGAAAGATTCAACAGTTTTGATATCAACTCTCATACCAGTTAATTTAGCAGCAAGTCTAGCATTTTGACCGTTTTTACCAATTGCTAATGAAAGTTGAGAATTTTCAACTAAAACTCTAGCAGTAGATCCTTCTTCAAGAACCTCAACACTGATAACTTTTGCAGGACTTAGAACAGCAGAAACGAACTCTTTAACATCCTCTTTCCAAACAACGATATCAATTTTTTCACCGTTTAATTCATTAACAACATTTCTAATTCTTAATCCTTTTTGTCCGATACAAGCTCCAACAGTATCGATGTTTTCATCGGCAGAGAAAACAGCAACCTTAGCTCTAGATCCAGCTTCTCTAGCTACTGATTTAATTTCAATAACTCCTTCAGCAATTTCAGGAATCTCTAATTCAAATAATTTCTTTAAAAGACCTTCATTCTTTCTAGAAATAACTATTTTAGGGAATTTATTAGTTTTTTCTACTTCTGCTACATAAACTTTGATTCTTTCTCCAACTCTATAAACGTCAGCAGGTGATTGCTCAGCAGTTGCAAGAATAGCTTCTGATCCATCGAATTCGATAAAAATATTTCTCTTTTCGTCGATTCTTCTAATAACTCCAGTTATGATATCGTGTTCCTTAACTTTGAATTTATCGAAGATATTTTGTCTCTCAGCTTCTCTAACTTTTTGAATAACGATTTGCTTTCCATTTTGGATAGCATTTCTTCTGAACTCTTCACAGTTAACTTCTAGTTTTACAACGTCTCCAACTTTAGCTCTCTTGTGTCCAGCTTCAACAGCATCCTCAACAGAAACCTCAAGAGCGGCATCGTATAAATCCTCAGCAGTAACTACAGTTTTGATTTCAAAAACTTTAACTTCACCAGTTGATCTATTTATTTCAACCTCTACATTTTCTTCTTCACCATAGTGCTTTTTATAAGCAGCAAGCATAGCTTGTTCAACAGCCTCAAGAAGACTTTCTTTGTTTATTCCTTTTTCTTTTTCAAGCTGCTCAAGAGCTTCTAAAAAGATTTTTCCATCTTTACTTTTCATAATGGTTTTTCCTCCTAACTATAACTAAATAATAATTAAATATCACTAAAATCAAAGACAATATTTGCTTTTTTTATCTCCTTGAAAGGTATTTCAAGAGTTTGTCCTTTTATGTTTAAGAAAAGTGTTTCATCCTTAAAATCTTCAATAATACCTTCAAAATTTTTGTTATCATTAAGTTTGTGCTTTAAGCTAACTTTAATTTTTTCTCCGTTAAATCTTACGAAGTCTGCTTCTTTTTTTAAAGGTCTTTCAACTCCAGGAGAAGAAACCTCTAAGAAGAATTTGTGTGGGATTAATGAATCAATAGTTTCGTCGATTTCATTACTAAGAGAACCACAATCTTCAAGAGTAATATCTCCATCAGTTTTTTCTATAAAAATACGAACATAAAGATATCCTCCTTCTTGGATATACTCTAAATCCACAAGGTCAACATTTCTTTTTTCAACAGCTGGAATAACCACCTTTTCTATTTTTATAAGAGTTTCTTCCATCTCTCTTTTGTCAAGTTTTATCATAATTTCACCTCTTTCCAAATAAAAACTATAAAGAAAGAGTGGGATTTCCCCACTCTTTTCAGCTCTAGTATAAATTATCCAATTAGAGTATAGCATAAGTATAAAAAAAAATCAATGAAATAGTGTCGTTTGAAATAGTTTATATATAATAATGTAGAAAAAAGATGAAAACACTTTGTGGCTATGAATGGTTAGGATATATTATGTAAATAGTTGGAAAGGTAACGATATAAATTTATTATTTATATTGTGTTTTTTTAAAACGTAGTGTATAAAATATATTATAAAAGTTTGTTTTTTATTAGGAAAAAGAAATAGTGAGGTGTTATTTTCAATGAAAAATGGAAAGAAAGTAGTAATCGGTGTAATTGGATCGGACTGTCATGCAGTAGGGAATAAAATTATTCATCACGTATTAGAGAGCAATGGATTTGAAGTAATAAATATAGGGGTATTATCACCGCAAGTTGACTTTATCAATGCAGCTGTAGAAACAGAAGCGGATGCAATAATAGTTTCTTCACTATACGGACATGGAGAATTAGATTGCCAAGGGATGAGAGAGAAATGTGAAGAGGCGGGATTGAAAAATATCTTACTTTACGTTGGAGGAAATATTGTTGTTGGAAAGCAAGAGTGGTCAGATGTAGAATCTAGATTTAAAGCTATGGGATTCAATAGAGTTTACAGACCAGGAACACCAATAGAACTTACTACAGAGCACTTAAAATCTGATTTAGGAATTTAAGCTAATAAAAATAAAGAAAAGAGATGATTTCTATGAGATGTTATCTAACTATTGACTTTGGAAGTACTTATACGAAGTTAACTGCGATAGACTTAGTAGGAGAGAGAATTTTAGCAACTGCAAAAGATATAACAACAGTTGAAGAAGATATAATGATTGGTTTTAATAATGCATATAAAAAACTTGTAATTGAAATAGAAAAAGAGGTTTCAATTTCTGAAGTTGAGTTTATAGATAAAATTGCATGTTCTTCTGCAGCAGGGGGACTGAAAATGGTAGCAATTGGATTAGTCCCAGAGCTTACAGCAGAAGCTGCAAAAAAAGCTGCTTTAGGAGCAGGTGCAAGAGTTATAAAGACATATTCGTATGAGCTTAATTCTCGTGAGATGGAAGAGATAAAAAATACATCTGTAGATATAATACTACTAGCTGGTGGAACTGATGGTGGAAACAAAGAGTGCATAATTCATAATGCTAGATTAATAGTAGAACATAAAATTGATAAGCCCGTTGTTGTGGCTGGAAATAAAGCTGCTGCAGATGAAATAGAAAAGATATTTTCAGAGGCGAATGTAGATTATTATTTAGCTGATAATGTTATGCCGAAAATAAATAAACTTGATGTAGAACCTGCTCGTGAAGAGATAAGAAAAGTATTCATGAATAAAATAATAGAAGCAAAAGGAATGAAAAAAGCTGAAGATTTTATAAGTGGAATATTGATGCCGACTCCAGCAGCAGTTTTAAAAGCTGCAGAAGTTTTGTCAGAAGGAACTGATGAAGAAGACGGAATTGGAGATTTGATAATAGTTGATATCGGTGGAGCAACAACCGATATACACTCTATTGGAAAAGGAGAACCATCTAAACCAGGAGTTTTATTAAAGGGACTAGAAGATCCTTTTGCTAAAAGAACTGTTGAAGGGGATTTGGGTATGAGATATTCTGCAATCTCTTTATTAGAAGCTGCAGGAAGTAAAAAATTAAGAAATTACTTAAATGATTTAGAGAAAAAGTGGGATATAAAAGGGATGTGTAATTTTAGACATGATAATATCAGGATGGTTCCTCAAACAAAAGAGGATATTTTGTTTGATGAGGCTATGGCAAAAGTTGCGACTGAATTATCGATGACAAGACATTGTGGAGTCTTAGAGTGTATTTATACTCCGATGGGAACGATGTTTAATCAAAGTGGAAAAGATCTTTTAAATGCACCATATATAATAGGTACTGGAGGAGTAATTGTTCATAGTGAAAATCCAAAAGATATATTAGAAGCAGGGAAATTTAATCAAAATGAACCAATTTATTTAAAACCAGAAAATCCTAAATATATGGTTGATAAGACATACATCTTATCATCTATGGGATTGCTAGCTCAAAAAGAGCCAGATTTAGCAGTGAAAATAATGAAAAAATATTTGATTGAAGTATAAGTTTTGAGGAGGAGTCTGATCGATGAATTTAAAATTTAAAAAATGGACTGAAGAAGAGTTCTTAAAGGTAAGAGAAGAGGTTTTAAAACAATGGCCAACAGGAGCGGATGTAGATTTAGAGGAAGCAGTGGCTTATCATAAAGCGTTACCTGACCATAAAAATTTTGCTAAAAAATTAATAGACGCTAAGGCTAAAAATATAACATTAGCTCAACCAAGAGCAGGAGTAGCCTTAATAGAGCAACATATAGAATTGTTAAACTTCCTTGATACAGAAGGAGGAGCAGATTTACTGCCTTCAACTATAGATTCTTATACAAGACAAAATAAATATGAGAATTGTGAAAAAGGAATCGAGGAGTCTAAGAAGGCGGGTAGATCACTACTTAATGGATTCCCAGGTGTAAATCATGGGGTTAAGGGATGCAGGGAGGTTGTAGAAGCTGTAAATTTACCATTACAATTAAGACATGGAACTCCAGATGCAAGATTATTATCAGAGATAATGTTAGCGGCAGGATATACTTCAAACGAGGGTGGAGGAATATCTTATAACATTCCTTACGCAAAATCAGTTACTCTTGAGCAAACAATAAGAGATTGGCAATATTGCGATAGATTAGTAGGGTGGTACGAAGAGCAAGGAGTATCAATTAATAGAGAACCGTTTGGACCACTAACTGGAACTTTAGTTCCACCATCAGTATCAAATGCAGTTCAAATAATAGAGTGTTTATTAGCAGCAGAACAAGGTGTTAAAAATATAACTTTAGGATATGGGCAATGTGGAAACTTAGTTCAAGACGTTGCGGCAGTAAGATCTATGATGGAGCAAGCTGAAGAGTATTGTAAAGAGTTTGGATATGAAAATATGCAATTAACATCTGTATTCCATCAATGGATGGGAGGATTCCCAGAGGATGAATCTAAAGCTTTTGGAGTAATTTCAAATGGAGCTTCAGCAGCAGCATTAGCAGGAGCAACAAAAGTTATAGTAAAAACACCTCATGAGGCAATTGGAGTACCAACAAAAGAAGCTAACGCTATGGGAATTAAAGCAACAAAAATGGTATTAAACTTATTAAGAGGACAAAAATTACCAAACTCTGAAGAAGTTCAGTTTGAAAAAGATATGATTAAAAAAGAAGTGAAGCAAATAATAGATAAAGTTTTAGAGTTAGGAGAGGGAGATTTAGCTGTAGGAACAGTTAAGGCTTTTGAGCAGGGAGTTTTAGATATTCCATTTGCACCATCAAAGTACAATGCAGGAAAAATGTTACCAGCAAGAGATAATAATGGAATGATTAGATATTTAAATGCAGGAAATTTACCATTGTCAGAGGATATAAAAGCTTTCCATACTGCAAAATTAAAAGAGAGAGCAGAATTTGAAGGAAGAGAGATTAGTTTCCAGATGACAGTAGATGATATATTTGCTGTTGGAAAAGGAACTTTAATTGGAAGACCGGCGGGAAAATAGTTTAAGTAAAAAAGATTGTAAAGTTGATTTATTATAAAAGTTAGGGGAAGAGATTCCTCTCGTAAAAATCAGGAGGATTTAAAATGAGAATAGTTGACGTAGTATGTTCAGCAGGAAAAACAGGTTTCTATTTTGATGATCAAAGAGCTATAAAAAAGGGAGCAGGTCATGATGGTTTTGCTTATGTAGGAGAGACGATGACAGAAGGTTTCACTTCGATAAGACAAGCTGGAGAATCAATCTCTGTACAACTGATTTTAGAAGATGGTCAAGTTGCATTTGGAGATTGTGCTGCTGTACAATATTCAGGTGCGGGAGGAAGAGACCCATTATTCTTAGCTAAAGATTTTATTCCTGTAATTGAAAAAGAAATAGCTCCAAAATTAATAGGAAAAGAGTTAGATAACTTTAAATGTTTAGCAGAAGAGTTTGATGGAATGTTACTTGATGGAAAAAGATTACATACTGCAATCAGATATGGAATCACTCAAGCTTTATTAGATGCAGTAGCAAAAGCTAGAAAAGTTACTATGGCTGAAGTTATTCAAAAAGACTACAATACAGGTTTAGAAATTTCTAAGAGACCTATATTCACTCAATCAGGAGATAACAGATATGAGAATGCAGACAAAATGATTATAAAATCTGCTGATGTTTTACCTCATGCTTTAATAAATCATGTTGAAACAAAATTAGGAAATAAAGGGGAATTATTACTTGAGTATGTTGGATGGCTAAGAGATAGAATTATCCATTTAAGAGATACAGAGAATTATACACCTATTTTACACATCGATGTATATGGAACTATCGGAGCAGCTTTCGATTGCGATACTATAAAAATGGCAGATTACTTACAAACTTTAGTAGATGCAGCAAAACCATTTAAATTAAGAATTGAAGGTCCTATGGATGTAGAGGATAGAGATAAGCAGATTGAAGCTTTAGCAGCGTTAACAGCTGAAGTAGATAAAAGAGATATGGGAATAGAGTTAGTTGCTGATGAATGGTGTAACACTTACGAGGATATCGTAGCTTTCGCAGATGCAAAAGCAGGCCACGTAGTTCAAATAAAAACTCCAGATTTAGGAGGAGTAAATAACATAGCAGAAGCAATTCTTTATTGTAATAAAGTTGGAATCGGATCATATTCAGGTGGAACTTGTAACGAAACTAACAGATCAGCTGAGGTTACTACAAATATAGCTATGGCTTGTGGAGCTCTTCAAGTATTAGCAAAACCAGGAATGGGTGTTGACGAAGGATTTATGATAGTATTCAACGAGATGAGTAGAGTAGAAGCTTTAGTAAACAGAAGAAAGTAATAGACTTTTGATTCTGGAAAAGGTGGGGAGTCCTACCTTTTCCTTTAATTTTATAGAATAGTATAAGAGGTGAAAAAATGACAATAAATAAACCAGCTAAATGCGGGACATTAGAATCTAACGATATATTTATTATGTTGACTCCATCAGAAAATGGAATTGTTATTGAGTTAGAAAGTGTTGTAGAAAAGCAATTTGGGAATCATATAAGAAAAATTATAGAGGCCAAAATAAAAGATATGGGAATTACATCTGTATTAGTTAAAGCTCAGGACAAAGGTGCTCTAGATTACACTATAAGAGCTAGAGTAGAAGGAGCTATAAAAAGAGGTTGTTAAATTTTCGTTTAAAGTGAGGTGTTAGTGTGAAATTGAGAAGAACAATGCTATTTATGCCTGGGAATAATCCAGGAATGCTTCAAACAGCGGATACATTTGGAGCAGATTCAATTATATTTGATTTAGAAGATGCAGTAGCTTTGACAGAAAAAGATGCAGCTAGAATATTGGTAACAGAAGCGATGAAAACGATGAATTATGGAGATACAGAAGTAGTTATAAGAATAAATCCATTGTCATCACCGTTTGCTATGGAAGATATAGACAAAATGGCTAGGTTAAAGCCAGATGCGATTCTTTTACCAAAAGCGACTCCTGAAGATATTTCTATTTTAGAAAAAGAGTTAGAAAGAATTGAGAAAGAGGAAGGCCTGAAGATAGGAACGGTAAAAATTCATGCATTAGTTGAAACAGCATACGGTGTGGAAACAGTTTACGAAACTTTAAAAACTTCTAAAAGAATTGATGCAGTATTATTAGGTGGAGAGGATTTAGCTGCAGATTTAGCTGTGAAAAGAACTAAAGAATCAGATGAATTATTTTATGCAAGAACAAAAATTGTAAATGCGTGTAAAGCTTTAAAAATAGACGCTGTGGATACACCGTTTACTGATACTAATGATTATGAGGGATTAGAGGAGGATTCTAGAAAAGCTAAAATGCTAGGATTTACTGGAAAGTTGGCTATAAATCCAAGACAGATTGATACCATCCATAATGTTTATTCACCGACAAAACAAGAAATAAATCATGCATTAAGAGTAATGGTGGCAAAAGAAGAAGCTGAAAAGGATGGATTAGGAGTATTCTCTTTAGATGGAAAAATGGTTGACCTTCCAATTATAAACAGAGCTATCCAAACTTTAGAGATTGCTGAAATGATTGGTTTAATAGATTAATTTTAAGGGTGAGGTGTTCTGATGAAAAATATTTTAGGAAGAGATATTCCTGAATTTATAGAAGGATATGGAGAGGTAAAACAGTATGAGGGATATCTTTCAAAAAAAAATGGAGCAGTAAAGAAGGATTTTAAATTTAAAACTATAACTAGAGAAGATTCTAAGTTGCACAAAGATTTAAATGAGTTAATGGATAAATTGCCATTAAAAGATGGAATGGTTGTATCATTCCACCATCATTTAAGAAATGGAGATTACGTTTTAAATATGGTTATGGAAGAGATAGCTAAAAGAGGTTATAAAGATATAACTATAGCAGCGAGCTCAATTTTTCCTTGTCACAAAGGTTTAGTAAAAATGATGGAGGATAAAATAGTAACAGGAATATATGCAGCTTATATTTCGGGGCCTGTAGCTGAGGCGATATCAAATGGGAAGCTTTTAAAACCTGCAATTATGCATACACATGGAGGAAGAGCTAGAATATTTGAATCTGGAGAAAGAAATATAGATATTGCATTTATGGCAGCTCCAACAAGTGATGAGTATGGAAATATAAATGGTGTAGATGGAAAGTCTGCTTGTGGAGCGCTAGGATATGCTCATACAGATGCAGAATTAGCGGATGTAGTTGTAGCTATAACAGATAATTTGGTTGAGTATCCAAATACAACTATAGAGATAAATCAAACTTATGTAGATTATGTTTTAGAAGTAGATGCTATAGGAGATCCAAAAGGAATTGTATCAGGAACAACTCAAATTACTAAAAATCCAATAGGTTTAAAAGTCGCAGATTTGACTGCTAAATTTGTAGAGGAGTCAGGATATTTAAAAAATGGGATGAGTTTCCAAACAGGTGCAGGAGGAATATCTTTAGCAGTAGCTGCACAGCTTAAAAATATAATGAAGCAAAAAGAGATTTGTGGAAGTTTTGCTTCGGGAGGAATAACAGGTTATATAGTTGATATGTATAAAGAGGGGTTATTTAAGGCTTTATTTGATGTACAATGTTTTGATTTAGATGCAATAAAATCAGCAAAAGAAAATACTGCACATATAACTATGTCAGCTTCAATGTATGCAAATGCAAATAATAAAGGAGCCGTAGTAAATAAGCTTGATGTTGTTATCCTAGGAGCTACGGAGATTGATCTAAACTTTAATGTAAATGTTACAACTGGTTCTAGTGGGGTTATAATGGGAGGGTCTGGAGGCCACTCAGATACAGCAGCGGGATCTAAACTGTGTATAATAGTATCTCAACTTGTTAATTCGAGACTATCTGTAGTAAAAGATAGAGTTACAACCTTAACAACTCCAGGAGAAACAGTTGATATACTTGTAACTGAAAGAGGGATTGCTATAAACCCTTTAAGAAAAGATTTAATTGAAAGATTTAAAGATTCTAAGCTTCCAATAAAAACAATTGAGGAGTTAAGAGAGATAGCAAAAGCTATGACTGGACAAGAGAGTGACATAGAGTTTGAAGATGAAATTGTGGCTGTTGTAGAGTATAGAGATGGAACAGTAATTGATACAATAAAAAAAATAAAAAATTAAAACTTTTTTATAAAAACTTTGGTCTAAAAAATATAATAAAGAATAAAAGTGTAAATAAAGTAATATCCCCCCGTTTTAAAAGAACCTCATTTGAGGTTCTTTTAATTTTTTGTAAAATAATAAATTATAAAGGAAAAAAATGGTAAAATAGGAAATAATACTTCGGGAGGATGATACTATGATACAGAATATAAAAAAATATATAAATGAGTTACAGTTAACACATTTTTATAGCCAGATGAAGGGAGCGCTAGAAAATTATAAGCGTTCAAACTCAAATTTATGGGCTAATACACTGTGTTACTTTACAACGTTATCTTTTATTCCTTTATTGGCAATAGCTTTTAGTATAGCTAGATGGTTTGGGATAGATAGCTATTACTTGAAACAATTAACTGAAAGTTCCCCTTTAAATGAGGAAACAGTTAAAGTGATATTGGATATAGCGCAAAATTTATTGCAAACCACAAGAAATGGAGTTATAGCAGGAGTAGGTTTTGTATCTTTGGGATGGGTTATTGTTTCTATGTTTTCAGTTATAGAAAAAGCACTTAATAGTATTTGGGGTATAAAAAAAACTAGAGGATTTTTTAGAAAAGTTAGCGATTATTTGTTAGTGTTTTTTATGCTTCCAATGAGTGTTATTGTTGGCAATATTTTAAATAATATAAAAGTAGAGTTTGTTTCCATAGAATATATATTAAATTTGGTAGCGCCTTATCTCGCTTTATGGATTTTCTTTGTATTTTTTTACATGGTTTTACCAAATACGAAAGTAGCTTTAATACCTACTATTTGGAGCAGTTTTATAGTTTCTTTTTTTCTAAATCAGAGTAATATGCTATTGTTAAAATTACAAATAATAATAGCAACATATAATAAAATATATGGAAGTTTTTCTGTTCTATTATTATCTTTAATTTGGCTAAAGATTGTATGGTTTTTAATATTAATTGGAGCTCATTTTTCTTATATTCTGCAGAATAGAGAAAATCTAGGAAAAATAGAAGATATAAAGAGAATTAATTTTAAATCGAAGTATTTAGTTACAAAAAAAGTTTTATTATATTTAATGAAAAATTATTTAGATAACGATAAACCAGTAGGGTTTTCAGATATCTCTCAAGAGTTGAAAATCCCTTCAGAGTTGAGTAAAAATATTCTAGAAGAACTTAGAAAGCTAGATTATATTTCAATTATAGAAAGTGAAAATATTGATGAAAAAAGGTATAAGTTAACCATGAGTGTTGAAATAATAACTTTAAAAAAATTATATGGAGATTTAGAAAAAGTAGGAGAAAATTTAGAAATAGATGTGGTATCTTTTGATGAAAACATGAAAATAATAGATTACTTTAAAAATATTTGATTGACAAAGTTTTTAAAGTGTAATATATTCTAGTTACATAACATATGTAGGAGGATATTCATGAAAGATAAAATACAAGAAATACTTTCAAATGATGCAAAAGCATCTTTAAGTAAAGTGGCAAAAGAATTAGAAATGCCATTAATAGAGGTTTTAAGACAAGCACCAACAGTAAAAAAATATGATATCGCTAAGATAGACGATTTGTTTGCAGTTTTAAGAAGTTGGGAAAAAGTATTCTTAATAGTTATAACGCCAGCATTTGTAATTGAAATTCAAGATAAATTTGCTGATGGATTCTATGGACATGGATATTTTAACTTCCATGATAAGAATTCTTCGATTGGAGGACACTTAAGTGTTGATAAAATAAAAGAGATTTTCTTAGTTAAGGATGTTCTGTTTGGAAGAGAAAGTTACTCTATCAGATTTTATGGAGAAGACGAGAAAGAGATTTTTGCAATTTATGTTCCGAGAGATGAGAAGAAAGAATTGATAAAAGAGTGTTTAGATAGCTTTAAAAATTTATAAAAAACTAAAAAAAGGAAGAGAAAAAAATCTCTTCCTTTTACTTTAAATATTATTTTATTGAATTCATTATAGATAAAGCAAATTCCTTAGCTTTGCTTAAATCAGATTGATCAGGATGAGATTTAGCATCTTCCCATCTTTTTGTTCTCTCTTCGCTTGGGGCCATTTTGTGGTCTGAAGGCAGAGTCGAGAACCAAGCTATTAATTTAGGGTCAATAGCTCCTTGACAGAAATATCCATCAAGAACATTGTTGTTATTATCTTTTAATAAAGTCTCGATATTGTTTACACAATCTTTTGCGTGATCAGAATTTGGATAAGCTCCTAAAGTAAAGAAATAGGCAACATTTTTATCGAAAATTTGCTTAGCTAAAGTTAAAGCAGTTTGATCAAAAGTTGCTTTATCAATCCATCCTCCAACAAAGATTAAATCGTAGTCTAAGTTAACAATCTCTGAAATTGGTAAAAGACTAGCTTCTGGGATACTTTCGTGGATAGCTTTAGCTACTTTTTCAGTATTTCCTGTTTTTGATGAATATGTGATAAGTATTTTCATAAAATTTAATTCCTCCCATTATTTTTGATTAAATTTAAATTCTTTGTAAAAGTAAAGTTTAACTGCTTTTCCATTTAACATAACAGGTGTAAGCTTCCATCTTTTTAAAGTTTTTTCAACTTCATTTTGGAAACCTAAATTATCTTTGTCTCCATAAAATTTCATGTCTTCAATTTCTCCCTTTAGTCCAACAAGGAATCTAACTTTTATAGAAACCTCTTTGTTGTAGCTAATTCTTTTAGCAGCTAAAGGATAATCAGGATCTGGTTGAGATATAAATGAGTATGTAAGACCTTTTACGCCTTGATTTTTAGCCGCAAAAACACCGTGAGACAGTTCAATCAAATCATTGTTGTTGCTTGGGGCTGTAGATTCTTGTGATTGAGGCTTTTTAACAGGTTTTTTATCTTCTGTAATTTTCTTTTCAACAACCTTTTTTTCAGGTACCTTTTTAGGCTTTTCAACCTTTTTTTCAGGTTCTTTTTTAATTACTTCAAGCTTTTTTTCTTCAACTTTAGGCTCAGGAATCGGTTCTGGCTCAGGAGTTTCTTCAATAACTTCTTCTTCGACTATTTCTTCAATAGGAGCTTGTTCTTGAATAGGCTCAGAAGGCTGAAAAGAATTAAAATTTACAGATATAGAAGGGGTACTAAAGTCGTTTCCCACGTTATCAATTTCATATTTTTTATTAGTATTTAGAGAAAAACCAAAAATAAAAATAAATATATGTAAAGCTATAGAAAAAATAACAAATTTCATAATTCCTCCAAAATACAAGTGATGATTTTTTTTAATAATTATATCAAAAAATATTTTAATTATCAAATTATTTATAAAAAATACTTTGTTTGAAAAATAGATTGACTATTTAGGCTAAAGTTATTATAATAACTTTGAATGTCAAAATATTAAAATTTAGGAGGAAAATAGATGATAGAGATGATTAAAGCTGGAGGACCACTTATGGGAGTAATTATATTCCTTTCGGTAGCCGGATTAACAGTTATATTGGAGAGAGGTTATTATTTCTTTAAAAATGAAAAAGATAACGGAGAATTATTATTAAATCACTTAGAAAATTTTATAAAAAATAATGAAAGAGAAAAAGCAATAAAAGTTTGTGACTCTTTTAAAAATACATCAGCAAAAGTTATGAAAACGATTTTAATAGAGTATAACGGTGGAAAAATGAATTGTTGTACTTATGACTATTTAGAGGAAAAAGCAAGAGAGTGTGCTTTAAGAGAGATGCCAAAATTAGAAAGACATATGTGGATTTTAGCATTAGCAGCAAATGTTACACCTTTAGCAGGATTATTAGGAACAGTTACAGGTATGATAGGAGCCTTTACAGCAATGTCAAAACATGGAGCAGGAGATCCAACAGTTTTAGCGTTTGGAATATCTCAAGCTCTTATAACAACAGCATCAGGGCTTATAGTTGCTATTCCGGCACTAATATTCTATAACTTCTATCAAAAGAAGATAGAAAAAGCTATGCTTGATATGGAGAAGAATGTAGTAGAATTTATAAATATATTAAGAAAAATGTAGGAGATTGAAATGTTGAAATCAAAGGGATTTTTAAATTATCAAAGAAAACAGTTAACGCCCGATTTAACACCCTTAATTGATGTGGTTTTTTTACTGCTAATATTTTTTATGGTAGCCACAACATTTGATGATATGAAGGGGATAAAAATAGATTTACCAAAATCAGAAGTTGCTGAAATAGTAGAAGTAGTGGATAAGGTATCAGTTTTAGTAACGGTTGATGGTCAACTTAAATTAAAAATAGACAGAAGAAAAGAAAGCTCAATAATAGATATAACAAAAGAGCAACTATTGGATAAAATAAAAGAGACAATTTCAACAATGGAAAATAAAAGAGTTGCGATACTAGCTGATAGAGGAATAGATTATGGTGATGTTGTAGATATAATGTCAGATATAAAATTAGCAGGAGCAGCAGCAATAGATATAGAGACTAAAGGGAAGTGATTAAATAATGCGCTTTGAAGTAAGACATAAAAGTCATCACAATTCATCTGGATTAATAGGAAAATATTATCCACAAAGAAGGGTTACAGAACAAGATTTTTTTAATAAGTTATCAGAGGAGCCGAAGGATGTTCCAAGAGCAATATATGTACACACACCATATTGTGATAAAATTTGTTCATTCTGTAATTTAAATAGAGAGCAACTTAGTGGTAGCTTAGATTCTTATGCTGATTATCTGGTTGAAGAGTTTGATAAATATGGTCAATATAGATACTTTAAAGAAAAAGATGTTGATGTAATATACTTTGGTGGAGGAACACCAACTGTTTACAAAAATGATCAATTAGAAAGAATACTTCAAAGCGTAAATAGAAATATAATATTTGCCGAAGGATACGAGTTTACATTAGAAACAACACTGCATAATTTAAATCCAGAAAAAATAGAATTAATGAATAGGTATGGAGTAAATAGATTATCTGTAGGTATTCAGAGTTTCTCTAATGAAGGAAGAAAATTTTACAATAGAACTTATAATAAAGCTGAAGTTAAAGATAGATTACTAGATTTAAAATCTAAATTTAATGGAGAGGTGTGTATAGATATAATCTATAATCATCCAACTCAAACAGTAGAGGATGCAATAGAGGATGCAAAAATTATAAAAGAATTAGATTTAGCAAGCTCTAGTTTTTACTCTCTAATGGTTCATGAAGGATCAACACTATCTCACGATATAAAAGATGAGAAAGTAAAACTTCAAGATGATTTAAAAAGAGAAAGAGAGTTGCATGATGCTTTTGTAAAGGAGTTGACAACTAATAGTGACTACTATGTTTTAGAATTAACTAAGATAGCTAAGGCAGGAAGAGATAACTATAGATATATAAAAACAAGAACATTCGGTGGAGATACATTTCCAATCGGTGTAGGTGCTGGTGGAAATGTTGATAATATAGCTGTATTTAGAATGAAAAAAGAGATGGGAATGTTTGTTGAAAAAAGTGACTATCAACAAAGATTAGATAGATTTAATGGGTTATTTCAGTTCCCAACAGTTGAAAAAAATGTAATAAATGAGATTTTAAACTTTACAGAACAAAAAGTATTTGAAAAAGTAATGTCTGAATTGATAGCAGATGGGTTTATAATAGAAAATGAAACTCATTATAAATTAACGACTGAAGGTCTATTTTGGGGTAATAATATATCTAGAGAAATTTTAACTAGTGTGGTTGAAAGGACTTTAGAAATAACAAAAAGATAACTTCTAAAAACAGGGAGAATTAATATGAAGAAACATGTATCATTGATATTAATTCTGGGAATAATACTAACAGGAACACTTTCTATTGGTTTAGGAAGTGTTCCTGTGCCATTGGAGCAATTATTTTCAATGTCAACAGCCCCAGATTATATAAAGACAATAATTTACGAAATAAGATTACCTAGAATAGTTATGGCGTTATTGATAGGAATGATGCTTTCGTCAAGTGGTGTTGTAGTTCAAGCTGTCTTCCAAAATCCATTAGCTGATCCTTATATAATAGGGATAGCAGCAAGTGCTACTTTTGGAGCAGTAATAGCATATGTTTTTCAATTATCAGATATCTTCTATGGGGTATTCGCATTTTTATCATGTCTAATCAGCACTTTTGTTATATTTAAGCTATCAAATAGAAATGGAAAAGTAGATATAACAACACTTTTAATAGTAGGAATAGCTGTATCAGCGTTTATAGGTGCATTTACATCATTTGCTATGTATTTAATAGGTGAAGAGTCATTTAAAATAACTATGTGGTTAATGGGGTATCTGGGAGGAGCTACGTGGACTAAAGTAGCACTTTTATTTATACCATTAGTTTTCTCTTTAATTTTTTTCTATTTACAAAGAAATCAACTAGATGCTTTATTATCAGGTGATGAAGAAGCAAATTCTTTAGGGGTTGATGTCCATACATTAAAAGCTAAAGTTTTAACTGTATCAGCTTTAGTTGTAGCTTTTTCAGTAGCTTTTTCAGGAATGATAGGATTTGTAGGTCTTATAATTCCTCATTCAATAAGGATGTTGGTAGGTCCGTCAAATTCAAAATTGATTCCAAATTCAGCTTTAGCAGGAGGATTCTTCTTGCTAATTTGTGATACTATTGGAAGACTTTTGTTAGCACCGGTTGAAATTCCTATAGGGGTAGTCACAGCTTTCTTTGGAGCTCCGTTCTTTTTATACTTAGCGTTTAAATCTAAAGGAGGAAGATAAGATGGGGATTAAAGTAGAGAATCTATCTTTTTCTTATGGAGATAGGCAAATTTTGAAAAATATAAAAGTTAATATAAAAAAAGGTAAAATGACAGGAATATTAGGTCCTAATGGATGTGGAAAGTCTACTTTTTTAAAAAATATATTAGGTTATTTAACTCCTAATAGCGGAGAAATCTCTTTTAATGGAAAAGAAACAATAGGATTATCTAAAAAAGAGAAGGCCAAATTAGTCTCTTTAGTTCCTCAAAAATCAAGCTTAATGACAAATATGTCAGTAAAAGATTTTGTCTTGATGGGAAGATTGCCACATTTAAAATCAAGTTGGGCTGGATATACTTTTGATGATAAAAAAAAAGTTGATGAAAATCTTAAATTTTTAGGTCTTTATAAGTTTAGTCAAAGAGTAGCTGTAAGTTTATCAGGTGGAGAGTTTCAAAGGGTACTTTTAGCGAGAGCATTAACTCAAGAGCCAGAGATATTACTTTTAGATGAACCAACCTCAGCACTTGATTTAAATCATGCTGTGGAGTTGTTGAATAAAGTTAAAAATTTATCTTTAGAAAAATCTTTAACTAGTGTTGCTGTTCTTCATGATCTTAATTTGGCTGCAATGTTTTGTGATGAATTGATAATGATGAAAGATGGAGAGATTAAATTTGAAGGAACTCCATCAGAAGTTTTAACAGAAGAAAATTTGCAAGCGGTGTACAATTTAAAATCAAAAGTTATAAAAGATGAAAATGGAATACCGTATATTATTCCATTAGTATAAAGGAGAAGAGATTATGAAAAGATTAGCAGTTTTAACTTTAGCAGTTTTAATTAGTAATTTTACTTTTGCTTTAAAATTAGAGAATGGATTTATTGTAGACTCAAAAGGAAATAAAATAAAGGCAAAAGAATATAAAAAAGTTTTAATACTAGATCCAGCAGCAGTTGAATCATTTTATTTAATTAAAGGAGAAAAAAGCATAGTAGCGATAGCAGATACAGCAAAAAATCCAATTTGGCCCCAAGAGAAAACAAAAGACTTACCAAAAGCAGGGACTATAATGAAGCCTTCAATAGAACAAGTTTTAAGTTTTACTCCAGACCTTGTTATACTAAATACAATGTCTGAAGGATTTGGTGAAAGTTTAAAAGCTAGAAAGTTAAACTTTATAATAAATGAAGCTAACTCTTTTGATCAAATTTTAGAAAATGTAGAAGTATATGGAGTTGTAACAGGACAAAAAGAAGAGGCTAGAAAGTTAGTTCAAGATTATAGAGGTAAATTAGAAGTAGTTGAACAGAAAATAAAGGATAACCCACTAAATATAAAAGGAGCATTTTTATTTTCAACATCTCCGATGATGGTATTTACACCGAACTCTTTACCTGGACAGATATTTAATACTTTGGGTATTGAAAATATTGCAAAAGGTTTACCAGGTGGAAGACCAATACTTTCTCCAGAATATTTGTTGGCTCAGAATCCAGATTTATTAGTTGGATCAATGGCGATAAAAAATAAAAATGATATTTTAAATAGTAATCCAGTTGTAAAGCAAACTAAAGCAGGGCAAAAGGGCAATGTGATGATAATTGATTCAGATAAAATACTTAGAGGAACTCCGAGAGTTATAGATGCTCTAGAAGAGTTGTATCAGGAGTTGTCGAATGTTAAGTAGTATTTTTCTCGGGGCAATCTTTAAGGTCAACCAGAAAATCGTATAACACTGTATCTATAAGTAATAATATTAGAATTGAAGAGATAGGGGATTATAAAACTTTAATGGAAAAAGAAGGGATATTTTTCCAAATGTACAAGGTTGAAAATCTATAGAACACAAAAAAAGTATATTTAATTCTTGACAAAGTTTGTAAAAATATATACTATAAAAGTATAATATTTTGAGATACAAAATTAAAGGAGATTGAATATTTATGATGAAGATGGCAATGAAAGTAAATTTAGATAAAGAAGAATTAAGAAAAGAGATAGATGAATTTGAAGCAGGATTTAAATCGGTAGTTTTAGGAACGGTTTCTAAAGCTGGAGAGGTAGATGTAACTTATGCTCCTTATGTAAAATATGAAGGAGAGGGATATATTTTTATCAGCGAGATAGGAGATCATTATGATAATTTAGTTGAGAATACTCAAAAATTTGAGATAATGTTCTTACAAGATGAAAAGGAAGCAGCTTCAGTATTGGTAAGAAAAAGATTAAGATATAATGTTATTGCAGAATTCCAGCCAAGAGATGAGAGGTTTGAAACAATTTTAGATATTTTCGAAGAAAGAATGGGGCATGCAGTAAAGATTGTACGTAAGATGCAAGATTTCCATTTAGTAAAATTAAATGTGATTGATGGAAGATTTGTTAAAGGGTTTGGTCAAGCATTTAATTTAAAAGGTGATGATATCATTCATATAACTGGAGATAAAAAAATTCATAGATAAAACAAAGGATTATTACTATTCTATTATAGAGTGGTAATAATTTTTTTTATAAAAAAAGGAAAAAAATAAAAAAATAGAATAATATCCAAGAATACAAATAAGGAGGTAACAGGATAAAATGGTAAAATCGATTAAAGGTACTAAAACCGAGCAAAATTTATTGAAAGCTTTTGCAGGAGAATCACAGGCAAGACAAAGATACACGATGTTTGCAGAGAAAGCTAAGAGTGAAGGATATGAGCAAATAGCGGCGTTATTTGAAGAAACAGCTTTAAATGAACAATATCATGCAAGAAGATTTTTCTCATTTTTAGAGGGAGGGCCTGTTGAAATAACAGCAACATATCCAGCAGGAGTTGTGGGAACAACTATGGAAAATTTAGAAGAGGCTGCTGAAGGTGAATATGAAGAGTGGGCAGAGTTATATCCAGGATTTGCAGAAGTAGCAAATGAGGAGGGTTTTCCACAAGTAGCTGCAGCTTTTAAAGCTATAGTTGAAGTTGAAAAATTACATGAAAAGAGATATCGTAAACTTCTTGAAAACTTAGGAAGAGAGTTAGTATTTAAGAAAGATGTAGATGTTAGATGGAAATGTAGAAAGTGCGGATATGTGCATGAAGGAAAAGAAGCTCCTAAAGTTTGTCCGTCATGCTTAGAAAAGCAAAAAGAGTTTGAAATGGAGTGTGTAAATTACTAAAAGTTAGAGAGGATGTAGTCCTCTCTATTTTTCATTTCAAATTTAGTTTAAAATAGTGTAAAATAGTTTAAATAAATAAAAAGTGGGGGAGAGTAATGATAGGAGAGAGTTTAGCACTTTTAGCAGCTTTTGGCTGGGTAGGAAGCTCGATTTTTTTAGAAAAAGCGAGTAAAGAAGCTGGGAGTTTGGCGGTAAATCTAATAAGACTAGTATTAGCTATGGTATTTTTAGGAATGATAACTCAGATGAATAGAGGGATGCTATTACCATTTGATGTATCTAGAGAATCGCTAAAATATTTATCAGTCTCAGGACTATTTGGATTGTTTTTAGGGGATTTCTTTTTATTTAAAGCTTATTTAGAAATAGGACCCAGAATAACCTTATTAGTCATGACGTTTAGTCCTATAGCAGTTTCTGTTTTAAGTTTTTTTATTCTTGGAGAAAAAATAGAATTTTTAAAAATGGTTGGAATGTTACTAACAATTTTTGGAATAGCTATAGTTATTTTAAAGAAAAAAAGTGATAAAACTTTTTCAAAAATAGGGTTTTTATATGCTGTTTTAGCTATGTTAGGAGAAAGTTTTGGAATAATTTTTACAAGAATAGGTTCTATGAATTATGATTCGTTTGCAACGATTCAGGTTAGAACAGTACCAGCTATATTAGCATTTGTTTTGTATATAACAGTTAGAAAAGAGTGGCCTGATATAAGGGATGGAGTAATAAATAAAAAAGCAATGATATATATAGCTTTAGGAACTATTATAGCAACAATGGGTGTAACATCTTTAGTTGAAGCAATGAAGCATTCTCATGTAGGGATAGTTAGTACTTTGGCTGCGACAAGTCCGATTTTAATAATTCCTATATCAATTATTTTTTTCAAGGAGAGAATATCAATTTTAGAGATTTTAGGAGCGGTAATTTCGTTTGTTGGTATAACTACATTCTTTATACTATAAACTTGATTTTTTTGAAGAAAAACAATATAATTATTTTTAATAAAATAAAAAAGGAAGGGATAAAAAATAGAAATACACGTCTTGGTTGAAAATAAGAGTTTAAATAAAGAGTTATCAAAGGAGCATGGCCTCTCTTTATATATAGAGACAAATGGATTGAAAGTATTGTTTGATGTTGGAGAGAGTAAAAAGTTTTGGAAAAATGCAGAGAAATTAGGCTTAAATTTAGAAGAAGTGGATTACTTAATTTTATCTCATGGTCATAAAGACCATGGGGGAGGGCTTTCATATTTCTTAAAGAAAAATAAGAAAGCAAAAATTTATTGTAGTGAGTATTATTTTGATAAGCACTATAAAAAGATATTTGGAGCTTATATTGATATAGGTATACCTTATGAGTATTTAGATGTAGAAAGATTTAATTTTGTAGAGAATGCATTAGAAATTGAAAATTTAAAATTATTTCATTGTTTTAATAAAGAAAGTAAAAATCCTTTAAATGAGAGTCTTTATATAAAAAATAATGATGGAGAATATATAAAAGACGATTTCAGGCACGAATTGAATTTGATAGTAAAAGAGGAAAAGCAGAATGTACTCTTTATAGGATGTGCTCATATGGGAGTAGAAAATGTTTTAGATGAGTGTAAATTAAATGTTGATAAAATAAATACAATTATAGGTGGGTTACATCTATCAAGTAGAACTAGTTTGAATAAAAATGAAAAATATATAGATGAGATTTTAGAATACTTGAATAAAGCAGAGGTGGAAGCTCTATATCCTTGTCACTGTACTGGTGAGTATGGAATGAAAAAGATAATTGAAAAAAGTAGATTTCATATATTTGATATACAAACAGGAAGTAAAATAAATTTATAGATAAAGTAGGAGATAGAGTTGATAAATAAAAAAATAGAAGAAAAATTTTCAGAATTCATAGAGCATTTGGATAGAATTGTAAAAATACCTAGTTTTTTACAAGAGGATGAAAGTGGTTATCCATTTGGAAAAAATATTCAACATGTATTAGAAGAAACTTTAAAAATTTGTGAAGAGTTAGGACTAAAAACATATATTGATCCAGAAGGATATTATGGATATGCTGAAATAGGAAGTGGAGAAAAATTAGTAGGAGTTTTAGGACATTTAGACGTTGTACCACCAGGAGATTTGAAAAAATGGAAAAATCCACCATTTGAACCTAAAATTGAAGATGGAAAATATTTTGGAAGAGGATCCCAAGATGATAAAGGACCAACACTTGCAGCAATCTATGCTTTGAAAATTTTGTTAGAGTCTGGATTTGAACTGGATTATAGAGTTAGATTTATCTTTGGAACAGATGAAGAAAATCTTTGGAGAGATATGCCAAAATATGTTCAGAAAGAGGAGATGCCAACAGTTGGATTTACCCCTGATTCGAAATTTCCACTTATATATGCAGAAAAAGGATTGTTACAGTGTAAACTTATTGCCAAAAATGAAAGCGGAATGGTATTTAAAGGTGGGGATGCATTTAATTCTGTGCCATCAGTAATTACGGTTCAGAAAACTAAAAGTTTGTTAGAAGCATTGAATAAATTGAATTATGAATATATAGAAAAAAATGAAAATATTGAAATAATTGGAAAAAGTGTTCATGCTCAAGTGGCTGAGACGGGAATAAATGCAATTAATAGATATATGCATGCTTTGAATGAAAGTGGAAAAGAAACAAAGTCAGGAAAATTCATAGTAGATAATATCGTTGGTTTTAATTTTGCAGAACCAATTTTTGGAGAGGTAAAAGATGAACACTCTGGAGAATTAAAATTTAATATAGGAAAAATTGAATTTACTGAAAATGAAGAGATACTGTGCATTGATATGAGGATACCGGTGACTTATGATACTAATACAATAATAGATAAATTGACAAAAAAAGCAAATGAGTTTGGTTTTAAATACGAATCACATGACTATTTGAAATCTATATATACTCCGTTAGATTCCCCACTTGTAAAAACACTTATGTCAGCTTACCAAGAAGTGACAGGTGATTTTATTTCAAAACCGATAGCAGGTGGAGGAGCAACGTATGCAAGAGCCATAAATAACTGTGTAGCTTTTGGATATGTATTACCAGATAGCCCAAAAACAGAGCATCAACCAAATGAATATATAATATTAGATGACATAAAAATAGCTATAAAAATATATATGAAAGCTTTTGAAAAATTTAAAGATTATAACTAAAGACAACCAGTTGAACGAGGATAAAAAATATCCTCGTTTTTATTTTTGATTAAAAAGATATGAATTGTAGGTCATAAATTAATCTTAAAAACGATTGACTTTCAAATACTAAAAAGGTATACTTTGATTGAATATATATCAAGTAAATTGAATTTTAGGAGGCAAATTATGAGTAAAATAGTAGTAGTAGGAGCAAATCATGCTGGAACAGCAGCAGTTAACACAATTTTATCAAACTACCCAAACCAAGAGGTGGTAGTATTTGACAAGAACTCAAACATTAGCTTTTTAGGATGTGGAATGGCTTTATGGATAGGAAAGCAAATCTCAGGACCTGAAGGATTATTCTACTCTTCACAAGAAAAATTAGAGTGTAATGGTGCTAAAGTTCATATGGAGACTGAAATAAAAAGAGTAGATTTTGATAATAAAGTTGTTTATGGTATGGATAAAAATGGAAATGAAATTGTAGAATCTTATGATAAATTAATTTTATCAACAGGATCTTTACCAATAGATTTACCAATTCCAGGAAAAGATTTAGAAAATGTTCAATTCGTAAAATTATATCAACATGCTGAAGATGTAATAAAAAAATTAGAAAACAAAGATTTAAAAGATATAGTAGTAGTGGGAGCAGGATACATCGGTGTTGAATTAGCAGAAGCTTTCCAAAGATGTGGAAAAAATGTTGAGTTAGTTGATTTAAGTGATAGTTGTTTATCAGGTTATTATGACTCTGAATTTAGAGAAATGATGAAAGAAAATATGGTAAAAAACGGAGTTAATGTTAACTTTGGTGAAAAAGTATTAGAAATAAAAGGTGATAGAAAAGTTGAAGAGGTTGTGACAGATAAAAAGACTTATAAAGCAGATATGGTTATTTTAGCTGTTGGATTTGTACCGAATAATATTTTAGGAAAAGAAAAGTTAGAGCTATTTAGAAATGGAGCTTACAGAGTTGATTTGACTCAAAAATCAAATTTAGACGATGTTTACGCAATCGGAGATTGTGCTACAGTTTATGATAACTCAATCGAAGATACAAATTATATTGCATTAGCAACAAATGCAGTTCGTTCAGGGATTGTTGCAGCACATAATGTATGTGGAACTAAGTTAGAAAGTATAGGAGTTCAAGGTTCAAACGGAATTTCAATCTATGGATTAAATATGGTTTCAACAGGATTAACTTTAGAAAAAGCAAAAGCTTTAGGGTATGATGCAATTGCAACTGAGTTTGCTGATTTACAAAAACCAGGATTTATTGAGCATGATAACGATAAAGTGTTTTTAAAAATAGTATATGACAAAAATACAAGAAGAGTTTTAGGAGCTCAAATGGCTTCAAGACAAGATATTTCAATGGGGATTCATATGTTCTCACTTGCAATTCAAGAAAAAGTAACTATAGATAAGATAAAACTATTAGATATCTTCTTCTTACCTCACTTTAATCAGCCATACAATTATATAACAATGGCAGCATTAGGTGCAAAGTAATTAATAAAAGTGAGAAAAGTAACGTAGATTCCTTGACATGTTCCTTCAGATATTAGATAATATAAAGAGTATCAAAATAGGAGGAACAAAAATGAGAAACAAGAAAACAATAGCTATGTTATTATTAACTGCATCTCTTTTAGGAGCTTGTAGCACTGCAGATAAAAAGACTAGTGGAACTGTAAAAGGTGCTGCGGCAGGAGCTTTAATAGGTCAATTAGTAGGAAAAGATACAAAAGGAACACTTATAGGTGCTGGAATAGGTGCATTGGCAGGACTTGGATGGGGAGCGTATAAAGATGCTCAATACAAAGAGTTTATGAATGCTTTAAACAGTACAAATATAACTGTAACAAATAATAAGGATAATATAAATCTAAGATTACCTGGAGAATCTTCATTTAAAAGTGGAAGCTCTATTTTAAATGGTGGGTTTTATACACCTTTAAATTCGATAGCTGATATCATGAATAGATATCCTGAGACAAAAATTCAAGTTTCTGGATATACAGATAATACAGGAAATCCAAATTCAAACTTAAATCTTTCACTACAAAGAGCTCAAAGTGTAGCTAATTATTTAGCAGCTAAAGGAGTATCGCCAAGTAGAATTTCAAGTGTAGGGTATGGAGATAGAAATCCAGTAGGTTCAAATTCAACACTTGAAGGAAAAGCGTTAAACAGAAGAGTAGAGATTAATATTTATCAAAAATAAAAAGGCTTTCGAGCCTTTTTTCTTTTTAAAAGAAAAAACAATAAATATTGTAAAATAATATAAAATAAATAAAAGGAGAAAAAGATGACCAAAATAAAAATATTATTCCAAAGTTATTTAGATGCACCTAAATTAATAAAAATATTGAATTTAAGATGGGGATATTTTATAGGAGGTTTTGTAGGAGTTTTATTGCTTTTATTTTTTTATTGGATTTCAGGTCATATAGGTGATTGGATATTTAAAGAGATAAGCACTATTTTTAATTTTCAAGAATACTCTAGACTGGTAAGATGGATGTTTATATTTTTAATTAGAACAGTTATGATATCAATAGAGTATTTCTTTTTTAAAACTATATTATTAGGAATTTTAGCTCCGTTTTTTAGTTATGTTTCTGAAAAAGTTGAAACACACGAAAATGGAAAGTTATATAACTTTACTTTTAAAGAAAATATTTATCTTGTTTTGAGAGGGATAAAAATAGCAAGTAAAAGTTTTTTAAAAGAGATGTTTTACACAACATTAGTATTATTGTTAGGATTTGTTCCGGTTATAAATATTGCTGTGCCCGTTTTAATATATATTATTCAAAGTTATTTTATATCTTATAATTTTGTAGATTATACTTTAGAAAGACATAAATTTTCAGCAGAAAAAAGTTCGAATTTTATATGGAAAAATAAAGTTGTATTTACAATAGGAGGGGGAATATTTACGTTAATATATTTTATTCCAATTGTTGGTATAATTGTAGCCCCAATAATAAGTATAGTTGCATTTACAACAACAACATTAAAAATTTTAAAAACAGAAGATGTATTTTGAGTATATTAAAGTGCAATTAAGGTTTTAAAATAGTCGTTTTATTCCAAAATAGTTACATTTTGACAAAAATAGAATTATAATCTATTGTGAAAAGAGATGAAAACAGGGAGGTTTGAAATGATTAGTTTTATAGGGTCATTGATAGCATTAATTTTAGGTTATGTAATTTATGGGAAATATGTTGAAAAAGTATTTGGTGTTAGTGACAAAGAAACTCCAGCGGTTCGTTTAGCAGATGGAGTAGACTATGTTGAGCTAGATTGGAAAAAAGCGTTTTTAATACAGTTCTTAAATATAGCAGGACTTGGACCAATATTTGGAGCAGTAGCAGGAGCACTTTGGGGACCGGCAGCGTTTTTATGGATTGTATTTGGGTGTATTTTTGCAGGAGCAACTCATGATTATTTATCAGGAATGCTTTCGGTGAGACATGATGGGGCAACAATTGCAGAGATTGTAGGCCACTATTTAGGTGATAATGCAAAAAAACTTATGAGAGTATTTTCAGTGGTATTATTAGTCCTTGTTGGAGTTGTATTTGTAAATGGACCAGCGGGAATATTAGAAAATATGACAAGTATAAGTTCTTTAACGTGGGTAGCTGTAATAATTGCGTATTATATGCTTGCAACAGTTTTACCTGTAGATAAATTAATAGGAAAGATTTATCCAATATTTGGAGCTTCATTAATAATTATGGGAATAGGAATTGGTGGAGGATTAATATTCCAAGGGTATAATATTCCAGAGATTTCTCTAGTAAACTTACATCCAAAAGGAACATCAATTTATCCATATCTATTTATAACAATAGCTTGTGGAGCAATTTCTGGATTCCATGCGACACAATCACCACTTATGGCTAGATGTATGAAAAGAGAGAAAGAAGGTAGAAGAGTATTCTATGGATCAATGATTGCCGAAGGTGTAATAGCACTTATTTGGGCAGCGGCAGCCATGTCATTCTTTGGTGGTACAGAAGGGCTTATGAATGCAGGACCAGCAGGAGTTGTAGTAAATGTAATATCAAATAGTATCTTAGGAAAAGTTGGAGGAGCTTTGGCGTTGTTAGGAGTTGTAGCTTGCCCAATCACATCTGGAGATACAGCTTTCAGAAGTGCTAGATTAGCAATAGCAGATGCTATTAATTATAAACAAGGACCAATAAAAAATAGATTTATGATTGCAATACCATTATTTACAGTGGGGATTGGACTATGTTTCATAGACTTTGCAATTATTTGGAGATATTTTGCATGGTCAAATCAAACTTTAGCTACGATTGCATTATGGGCAGGAGCAGTATACTTAGCTAAAGAAGATAAAAATCATTGGATAGCAACTATACCTGCTACATTTATGACAGCGGTAGTTACAACTTACATTTTAATAGCTCCAGAAGGGTTTAGACTGTCAGAAACAATAGGTTATGTTGCTGGAATTATAGGTGCAGTAGTTGCGTTAGGGTTATTTTTAAAAAAGATAAAAAAATAAAAAATAAAAAAGTCTCTCTATAATAAAGAGAGGCTTTTTTATTTGATAGTTAAAAGTTCTTTAAGATCTTTAACCTTATTTCTACTTACAGGAATTTTGAAGTTAGAGTTTGAAACCTTTAAAATATAAGTTCCATTAAACCAAGGTTCTACTTCGACAATTTTATCGATGTTTACAATATATGAACGATGACATCTAAAAAATATTTCATTAGAAAGAATGTTTTCTAGTTGCGAAATTTTTAATTTTGATGAATTTACTTTTTCTTTTGTAAAAATATTAGTTTCTTTTTCATCAGCTTCGATATATAAAATATTATCAGTTGATATAACAAGCATTTTTGAGTCAGAATTAACAGTTATTTTTTTTATATTATAATCTTTTGAAGGTGAATCAATTTTTTGTATTTCTTCAACAATATTTTCTAGAAGATTGATAATTCTCTCTTCTGAATATGGCTTTAAAATATAATCGAAAGCTTTTATCTCAAAAGCCTCTACTGCAAAATCTTTATAGGCGGATATAAAAACTAATTTTATATTTTTATTAAGTCGATGAATTATTTTTCCAAGAGTCATACCATCTAGTTCAGGCATATTTATATCTAAAAATACAACATCGATTTCATTTGCTTCTATATATTTTAAAGCATCTATTGGGTTTTCAAACTCTTTTTCGAGATGGAAGTTATTGTTATTATTTATAAAAAATTTAAGCTCTTCTCTAGCGGGAAATTCATCCTCAACAATTATACACTTAATCATTGTTCCTCCTGATTGATATAAAATGAAATTTTGGTTCCATTATCTAAACGTTCTATATTTAACCCTTTACCATAAATAAGTTTTAAGCGATTATGAACATTTTTTAAACCTATATTTTTTTCTATTTTATTATTTATGTTTCTGATAATTTCAGGATCAATTCCGATACCATCATCTTCAATAGATATTAAACATTTAAGGTATGTTTTTTTTATGGTAATCTTGACTTTTCCAGTTCCAATTCTTTTTAGCAGACCATGCTTTATACTATTTTCAACAAGGGGTTGAATTGTTAAGCTAGGTATTTTTAAATTATTCAAGTTTTCATCAAAGTCATAAATAACTTCAATTCTTTCTTGAAAACGAGCTTTTTCAATATTGATATAAGCTTTTACTTGTTCTAACTCTTTTTCCAACGGAACTAATTTATCTGTATTTTCTAGATTGTATCTAAGATAAGTTGAGAGATTAATAATAATTTCTCTTGCTTTACTTGGATTAAATCGAACAAAAGATGCAGTCGTATTAAGAGCGTTAAATAGAAAGTGTGGATTTATTTGGGCTTGAAGAGCTTTAAGTTCAGCATCTTTAGCCATTGTTTTTAAATTCTCCATTTTGCTTATTTCAAGTTGAGTAGATATAAGTTGAGAAAGCCCGATAGCTAAATATTTTTTTCGAGCAGTGATATTTTCTTCGTTTTTAAAATATATTTTTAATGTTCCTGATACTCTTTCATCTTGAAAAAGAGGAGTAATAATACAAGATTTTATTCCTTTTTCAGAATACCAAAAATCACAGAGCTCACTATCTCGATCGAATATTAAAACTTCACCAGAAGATAAGACTTTCTTAGTTGCATCGCTTTGAATATTTTGATCTTTAATACAAAAATCTTTGTTTTTAAAAGCGTTTGCAATTACGAATTGCTTGTCAGTGATAACAACAGTTTCAGCTTTTAATGACTCGAGTAAGATTTTACAAACGTTGTCAAGAGACTCTCCTTTTCTGAAAAAAGGAAGAGTTTTATTAGCAATTTCAAGAGCCAATTTAGCTTGTGTTCCAGCTTCTCGCTCTTTTTCTTCTAAAATCTCTTCAGTTATTATAATTATAACAGCAACTCCTATTCCATTTATAAAAATCATAGGAAGATACAAATTTTTTACGATATCCATAGCAAGAGCTTTGTCTGTAGAAAGAAATAGAATAAATAGCATACTTAAATTTTCGACAAAAACACCTGCGAAGAATCCAAGGAGAGATCGATTGTTAGAATTAGCTTTTTTATAGAGAAAGCTAGTAATAAAACCACCTAAGACTGTTGCGATAGCACATGGAATAGCAGTTATGCGACTTATTCCAACAGATGCTCTGTGTATACCAGCTATAATACCTGAAATGATTGCGACCTCAGGTCCTGCAAGCATTCCTCCAACAATAACTCCAATGTTTCTAGTGTTCGCAATAGCACCTTTATAATCAACACCTATATAAGTTCCTAAAATAGCGAGACTGGAAAAAACAATAGAAAGTAGAATTATATCCTTGTTTGTATGTTTTTCTCTTATAAAAATATTTTTAGCACTTTTGAACCGTGAAAAAAAGAAAGCTATAGCAATAATATAGCCAAGAGTATTAAATAATTTACTTGTTAATTCAAACATAAAACACCTCTAAATCATAATATTAATTATATCATATAAAAAAGAAAATTAATCAATTGCGAGAAATATTGTTATAATGAAAAAAAAGAAAAGGAGGAGAAAAATGTTTGTTGTGGATTATAAAGTTACAATATCCGATATAAATTATGGAGGTCATATGGGGAATGAAAGAGCCCTTCTTTTATTTCAAGAAGCGAGGATTAATCTGTTAAAATTTTTAGGAGCAAGTGAGATGGATGTAGGATGCGGTGTGGGCACAATTCAGAAAGATGCACACGTTTATTACAAAGGCGAGGTTTACTTAGGTGAAAAATTGAAAATAAAAATTACCGTAGAGCAGATAAAAAAAGTTTCTATAAACTTTTTATACGAAATAGAAAATGAAGAGGGGAAAGTGGTGATAGAGGGGTCGACAATTATAGTTGGATTTGATTATAAATTAAAAAAAGTTATAAAATTTCCTGAAGAATTTCTAGAGAAATTAAGAACTGTTGTTTAAATAGGAGAGTGATCTATGGATAAGGAAAGGGTAAAAAAATTAAAAATAAATGAAGAAAAATCAGGGCAATACATAGTTTACTGGATGCAAGAAACTCAAAGAGTAAACTATAACTTTTCTTTACAAAAATCTATTGAAGAAGCAAATAAATTAAAAATACCGTTGTATGTAGTGTTTAATTTTATAAAAGACTATCCAGAAGCTTCTGAAAGACATTTTAAATTTATGCTACAAGGATTAAGAGATGTTAGTAACACTTTGAAAGAAAATGGAATTCAATTCTTTCTTTTAGAAGGAGATTTAGAAAATAACATATTGGAAATTTCAAAAGATGCTAAGATTTTAATTTGGGATAAAAGCTACTTGAGGTATCAAAGGCATATTCGAGAGAAGCTTTTAGAAAAATTAGATTTAACCATAATAGAGATTGAGTCTAATAGCGTTGTTCCTGTGGAAGTTGTAAGTTCTAAAGAGGAATATAGTGCAAAGACGTTTAGAGATAAATATGTTAAAGTAAAAGATGAATTTTTAAAAGAGAATGAATATAAAATAAAAATTGAATTTGTTTATGACGATATCGTAGATAATAAATTTAAAAAAAAAGATAAATCAAGCGTTTTTATTCCTGAAGATAAACTTCTTTTAGATGGAGGTTTTATAGGTGGAGAAATTGAGGCGAAAAAAATATTACAAAAATTTATAGATGAAAAATTGGAATTTTATTCAGATAAAGGACCAGATAATGAATGGGCTTCAAAGCTTTCACCTTATTTACATTTCGGTCAGATATCTTCTCTTCAAATTTGGAGTGAGTTAAATAAAATCGAAGGTTTTGAAGCTCAAAAAAATGAATTTTTAGAAGAGTTATTAATAAGAAGGGAGCTAGCTATAAATTTTGTGTACTATAATGAAAAATATGATAGTTGGGATGGGATTAGCTATAAATGGGCTTATGAAACTTTAGAAAAGCATTCTAGTGATGAAAGACAATATCTCTATGATCTAGAAGAGTTAGAAAATTATAAAACTCATGACATTTACTGGAACGCAGCACAAAAGCAGATGGTAGATACTGGATACATGGAAAGTTATATGAGGATGTATTGGTGCAAGAAAATATTAGAGTGGAGTGATTCACCTCAAAAAGCATATGAAATAGCAATAAAATTAAACAATAAATATTTTTATGATGGAAGAGATCCTAATTCGTATACAGGAGTAGCTTGGTGTTTTGGAAAACACGACAGAGCTTGGAAAGAAAGAGAAATTTTTGGAAAGGTTAGATATATGAATAGTTCTGGCTTAGAAAGAAAATTTGATATGGAAAAATATATAAAAAAAATAGTGAATTAAAGAAGGAAAATGACTCTTGATTATTAACAATAAGATATCAATATCTTAATTCGTTTTGAGGAGGAATTAAAATGAAAAAAATAACTATGTTAGCACTGTTAGCAATAAGTGCACTTATGGTTGCATGTTCTGGAGAAAAAGAGGAAGCTAAACCTGTACCTGAAGCTCCTGTAATAGAGGCTCCTGCAGCAGTAGAAGAAAAAGCAGCATCAGTTGAAGCGGTAGTTCAAGAGAATGTGGAAGAAGCAACTCAAAAAGCTGAAACAACTACAGATAAAATCGGTGCTGAAATAGAAAAAGTTGGAGATGCAGCGAAAGAAAAAGTAGATGAGGGTGTCGATGCAGCAAAAGAGAAAGTTGAAGCTGGGGTAGACATGTTAAAAGAGAAAATAGCAAATTAGATAGAAAATAAGGAGTAGATCATTCTACTCCTTGTTTTCTTTTAAAATTGCTTCTAATTTTTCATAAGTATAAGCTACAATTTCAGCGCAGCTAGTACCTGATTTTTTTAAATCAATACATAACTCAGAGTTATATTTTGTTTTGATATCTTTTAAAAGTTCGTTTGATAATACTCTTGCTTTATTTTCTTCTAGATGAGTTTCTCTTCCTTTTAAGAAACCTATAACAAGAACAGCAGCATTGACAGCACCGCAAAGACTACCTACAGTAACCCCAGTTCCCATTCCACTACCTAAAGCTACAGGAATAGCTGTTCCGTTATTTTTGTTAAAAGATGCAATGATACTTTCAGCACAATTAAGTTGCCCTTTAATATATTCTACTTTTTTATTCATAAAACTCTCCTTAAATAAGTGTTAATTTGATTATAAGCCTGAAAAGAAATAGTGTCAATACTAAGTATAAATAAAGTGAATTTGAAAAGGTGTTAAAAAGATAGTAAACTTTTATTAAGGTTCAAATCATAAAGGGGGTAATTATGGTATTGAAAAAGATAACAGTTGGATTGGTTTCAATTTTAAAATTTTTTTCGGAAGTTCTATATGAGGTTTTGAAAAAGTTTTCTACGTTTTACTATGTTATATTTATTTTAGGTTTGATGATATCGATAAAAAATAAAACTGTAAGTTTTGAGGTCATTTTAGTTTCTACAACCTTTTTAATATTAAGTTGGATATATTGTAAATTTTATACTAGGATACATGGTTTTTTAGAGAGAAATACTTAACTTAAAGGGAAGTTCGATTGAACTTCTCTTTTTTTTTATTATTTTTAAAATTTGCATAAAAGTGTTCTGTTTTAGTTTTAAAAAAATATATAGCGAATAAAAGTAGTTGTTTTTTTTATTATTTTTAATAAAAAACAATTGACAACATCTAAATTTGAATGTATACTAAACACAAAATCGTATACAATTTTCACTAAGGTATACAATAATGTGGGTTGTGAGCTAAAGTAATTTAAAAAATATTAAAATAAAAAATTAAATAGATAACGCGGAGGGAACACTTAATCATGAGAATATTACAAGTTGAAAACTACATAGAGACTTACTTGGAAAATTACCAAGACTATAAAACAGAGTGGAACTATGAAGATGGATGTATATTAATAGGGGCAGAGGCATTATATAAATCTACAAAAGACAAAAAATATTTAGAGTTTATTTTAAATTATTTAGATAAAAGAATTGATGAGAATGGAAAAATAGCAGATTTGAATCCTGTTGAATATAATATTGATAACATAAACTCGGGAAGAGTTTTATTTACAGCATTTAAAGAAACAACTAATGCGAAATATGAAAAAGCTGTTGAAAGTGTGAAGTATTTACTAAATATTCATCCAAGAACATTAGAAGGAAATTTCTGGCATAAAGGAAGATATCCTTATCAAGTATGGCTAGATGGCCTGTATATGGCTCAACCATTTCTTACAATCTACTCAAATGAAAAAAATGACAAAAATGGATTAAAAGATGTTTTGAAGCAATTTAAGAATGTGAGAAAAAATTTATTCTGTGATGATAAAAAACTATACTTCCATGGTTTTGATGAAACAAAAACTATGAACTGGGCAGATAAAGAGACTGGAAAATCAAAGAATTTCTGGGCAAGAGCAATTGGATGGTATGCAATGGCTTTAGTTGATGTGATAGAGAGTATTGATGATTTAGCGTTTAATTCTTATAAAGATGAGCTTGTAAAGCTATATGTAGAGCTTATGGAAAGTATTGTAAAATATCAAGATGAGTCTGGGTTATGGTACCAAGTTATGGCTTTAGAAGGAAAAGAAGGAAACTACTTAGAAACTTCAGCTACACTGATGTTTGCATATTCACTATTAAAAGGAAGCAGATTAAATCTAGTAGATGAAAAATATTTAGAAAAAGGAAAAAAAGCTTTTGATGCAGTTATTAGTAATAACTTAAAAGAAAAATCTGGAAAATTAGAACTAGGAAATATATGTATAATGGCTGGTTTAAATGGACTTATACCATTTAATGGAGACAGAGATGGAAGTTTTGAATACTATATATCTGAAAAGATAGGCTCGGATGATCCAAAAGGAGTAGGCCCTCTATTTAAAGCTTATAGTGAAATAATTTTACTAGGTGACAGAGGAGGAAACTAATGAAGGTAGATATATTAGTAATTGCGATTTACTTTATGTTTATGATGGCGATAGGTTATTTCTTCCAAAAACATGCTTCAAATTCAACTAGTGATTATTTTTCTGGTGGTGGAAAAATGTTGTGGTGGATGGTTGGTGGAACAGCGTTTATGACTCAGTTTAGTGCAATGACTTTCACAGGAATGGCGGGAGATGCATTTACCAAAGGTATTGGTCCAGTTGTTGTATTCTATGCTAATGCATTAGGGTATTTAAGTTGTTTCTTGTGGTTTGCACCAAAGGCAAGGCAGCTTAGAATTGCAACTCCAATTGAAGGTATTAGAATGAGATTTGGAAATACGAGTGAACAAGCTTTTACTTGGGCAATTATGTTACCGAATATAATTTCCGCTGGAGTTTGGTTGAATGCCTTAGCAATATTTGCAAGTGCGGTATTTGAAGTTTCAATAGATGTAACTATATTAGTTACTGGATTAGTTGTTCTTTTCATGTCTTTAACAGGAGGAGCATGGGCAGTAATAGCATCTGATTTTATGCAAATGATAATTTTAATGGTGGGAACAGTAGCTTGTGCTATAGTTGCCTCAATAAAAGGTGGAGGATTCTTTAATATTCTAAATATGGGACTACCTACGAATAAAATAGTAGGTCCAGATATAAACTATGTTTGGTTATTTGCAATTTGGTTTATAATGATTTTCTGTAAGCAGTTCTTTAGTGTTAGTAGTTTAACAGGAGGAGCATATAGATTTTTCTCTGCAAAAGATACTAAAAATGCTAAAAAAGGAGCTTTGCTAGCTCTTATATTAATGCTAATAGGTCCTCTAGTGTGGTTTTTACCGGTTTGGTATATGTCAGCATTTAATCCTGACGTAACAACTTGGGGCTTATCAACTTTAGGAAAATCTATAACAAACGGAGTTTATTTAGCATTTATAAAAAAAGAGATGCCTGCAGGAATGGCAGGAATAATGATGTCTGGAATTTTCGCAGCCACAATGTCGTCTATGGATTCAGCATTAAATAGAAATGCTGGAATAGTAATTAAAAGTTTCTACTGTCCAATTATAAATAAAAATGCAACAGAGAAGCAGATGATGTCAGTTAGTAAAGTTGTGACATTTTTCTTTGGAGTGATGATAATTTCGATAGCATTATTGTTAAATAAATTTAATAATTTGAGCTTGTTTACAATAACTCTTATGATTGGAACACTTTTAGATTTACCAATTTTAATCCCAGGATTATTAGGTTATGTTGTGAAAAAAACTCCGGATTGGGCTGGTTGGGCAACAGTAATAGTAGGATTCATAGTTTCGTTTGCAGTTATGAAATTATACAATCCGATTTGGGTGGCAAATGCTCTTAATTTAGTAGTTCCATTTACAGCTAGAGAGGCAAAAGATTTAGAGATAGTTGTCGGATTAGGAGCGCAACTGACAATAACTTGTGGATTCTTCATGTCTACAAAGTTATTCTTTAAAGGATTTAAATCGAAAGAGCGAGAGGAATCATATAATAAATTCTTTAATAATATTTCAACTGAGGTTATAGCTCCTCAATCAGATGAAAATGAATTAGATAATACACAAAGAAGTATTTTAGGAAAATTAATCTTTGCTTTCGGATTGGTACTATCAATGTTAGTAGTTATACCAAATCCAATATTTGGAAGAATAACTCTTTTATTGATTGGATTGACAAATTCAACAATAGGATATTTATTGAATAGGGCGAGTACGCCGAAAAGAAAAAATAAAATTGAACTTACTAAAGCAAGCTCAATTTAAAGATTGAAATACATAGTTTCAAATTTTATAAGAGGTCTTATTAAAAAAAAGTTAGCACCTGCTAATAGTTTTGATAAGACCTCTTTTGTAATATAAAAAATACAAGACATTGATTATTCAAATTAAAAATGTTAAACTAAAATAAAAGTTGAGAAGGAGAATATAGGTATTGAAAAAAGAAATAAAAAAAGGAGAGCTACATCCAAATAATCCTCATAAGGGAAGATATAATTTTGAAGTTCTAGTTAAAAATTTGCCGGAATTAAAAACTTTTGTTATCAAAAATCCTGTGGGAGAAGAAACTATTGATTTTAGTGATAACAATGCTGTTATATGTCTTAATAGAGCATTAATAAAAACATATTATAATGTGAATAGTTGGGATATTCCCGCTGGATTTTTATGTCCACCGATACCTGGAAGAGCTGACTATATTCATTATATAGCGGAGCTATTATCTAAAAAGAAAGATGTAAGGGTACTGGATATAGGAACCGGAGCTAATTGTATATACCCAATAATAGGAAGTCAAACATATGGATGGAGGTATACTGCTTCAGATATAGATCCAAAATCTATTGAGAATGCTCAAAGAATAATTGATTCAAATGATAATTTAAAAAATAAAGTTGATTTGAAACTTCAAAAAGATAAAAATAATATATTTATAGGCATAATAAAAGATGAAGATAGATTTGATCTGACAATGTGTAATCCTCCTTTTCATTCATCACTTGAAGATGCTTTGAAAGCAAATAAAAGAAAGGTTGATAATTTAAATAAAGGAAATAAGGATATAAAAAAGGGATTGAATTTTGGAGGGCAAAAAGCTGAGTTATGGTGTCCTGGAGGAGAGCGTCTTTTTCTAAAAAAAATGGCTAAAGAAAGTGCTCTGTTTGCCACACAGGTATATTATTTTACTTCTTTAATATCTAATAAAGATAATATAAAACCGACAATAAAAGTACTTGAAAAATTAGGTGCGAAGTGTAGAGTGTTAGAGATGAGTCAAGGGCAAAAAATAAGTAGAGTTTTAGCTTGGACTTTTAAAAAGTAGTTAATAGCTATGTATAATTAGAATTTAGGAGGATACGTTGTGGCAAAAGGACTTGATAAATATCAAGAGAGATTAAATATAGTTTCAGGATTTGGAAAAAATTTAGCAAGAAGATCAAAATCGAAATGCGAGTTATGTGAAGCATCAGGGGTTAAACTATCTGTATTTGAAGTTCCGCCGGTAAAAGAGGAACCTAATTACGACAGATGTATATTCTTATGTGAGAGTTGCATAGAGCTTTTAAAAAATATAAAAAAATCAAAAGAAAATGACTTTAGATTTTTAAGTGGTTCTATGTGGAGTGAGGTTGCAATTGTAAAGGTGACAGCTCTTTATATATTAAATAACATAAAAGATAAATACTCTTGGGCTGAAGAGTTATTAGAAAATGCTTATTTGGATGAAGATGAGAAAGAGTTACTGAAAACTATAGATTTTGAAATTAAATAAAATATCTAAAAAATGAGGAGGAACTAAAAATAGTCCTCCTCATTAAATTTAATAACTATAGATAAAAGCTTTTTCTGTTAAAACCTTGATTTTAGAGTAGTCAATATCCTCATCTTTTGAAGAGCACCCTCCAGAAGAGCAACCTCCTGAATTACATCCAGCAGAAGAACACCCTCCAGAACTACATCCACCACAAGAATTTTCCTCCTCTCCTTTTTCATAATCAGGATTTCTTTTTAGAAAATCTTCATAACTTTCTAAGTATCCTTGTTTTGTAAGAGAGGTATAGATGTTTTGGAGCTCAATTTCGTCAATACCAAGATTTTTCATAATAGCACCATCACTATAAACCATTCCGCTTTTTAGAAAATCTAAAACAGCCATTTCTATTTTATTCATAAATTTTATTCACCTCTTTAGTTAAGACTAAGAATATTTTAACATAAAAAAAAAGAAATGTTAATTTTTTTGCAAGCATGATATAATGGAGTGAAAACCTATAGAATCTAGTTGGAGGAAAAATGGAAGAAAAAGTTTTTGAAACAAAAAAAGATATGGTTGAGCACTCTATAAGAACAGCATACAGAAAAAAGATATGGTCTAAATTTACTAAGGCTATAAAAGATTTTGAGTTAATTCAAGATGGAGATAAAATTGCAGTAGGTGTATCAGGAGGAAAAGATAGTTTGTTACTTTCTAAACTTTTCCAAGAGTTAAAAAAAGATAGAAGTAAGAATTTTGAAGTAGCGTTTATATCTATGAACCCAGGATTTGGATCGATGGATTTAGAGCAATTTAAAGTGAATTTAGAAGAATTAGGAATACCTTGCGAAATATTTGATGCAAATGTATGGGAGATAGCATTTGAAGCATCTCCAGATAGTCCTTGCTTCTTGTGTGCAAAGATGAGAAGAGGAGTTCTTTACAATAAGGTTGAGGAGCTAGGGTATAATAAATTAGCATTAGGACATCATTTCGATGATATGATAGAAACAGCAATGATAAATATGTTTTATGCGGGAACAGTAAAAACAATGATACCAAAGGTAAAATCAACAAGCGGAAAAATGGAACTAATAAGACCATTAATCTATATAAAAGAGCAGGATATTATAAGTTTTACTAAGAAAAATGAAATAGCGGCAATGGCATGTGGTTGCCCGATTGAATCTGGAAAGGTTGATTCTAAAAGAAAAGAGATAAAAAATCTTTTAGCAACTTTAGAAAAAACTAATCCTCAAATAAAGCAAAGTATATTTAATTCAATGAAAAATATAAATTTAGATTATGTATTAGGATATGTATCTGGAGAGGGAAAAGGAGAGTAATTTAGTGTTAAAGATAGATAATATAAAAGATTTAAATGGTTATGTCTTTCAATCATACACATTTGAAGTTCAAGAGAGTAAAGTTTTAGTAATAAATTCAAAAGAGGAAATCAAGATAGAGATTTCATATTCACAAAATAAAATAATAAAATTAATAGATAAAATTCATAAGCAGACAGGATTAAAAATATCCTTAAATAGATTGGATGAAAAAGAGCTTTTAGCCTTTATCCAAGATAAAGGATTTGATAAAACTTTATGGAGTCCTATTGGAAAAGCTATGCATGACTATAATATGATCCAAGAAGGAGATAGAGTAGCTATTGGTATTTCAGGAGGAAAAGATAGTTTAACGGTATTAAACGCTATGATTAGAATTCAAAAAATATCAGGAATAAAGTTTGAAATCTTCCCGATTCACATACATCCAGTTGAAGAGGGTGGAAAGTATGGAGATATTCAGGAGTATTGTAGAAAATTAGGTGTTGAATTACAAGTTATTGAAACATCAATAGGAGAAAGTATTTTGACAAATCAGGAGTTAAAAAACCCTTGCTTTATGTGTGCTAGAGTAAGAAGAGGAATTTTATACAAAGCTATGAAAGATCAAAATATAAATAAACTTGTTTTAGGCCATCATAAAGATGATATAGTAGAGACGTTTTTACTAAATGTTTTATATCAAGGAAATATGGGAGTAATGAAGCCAGCTTATGATTCTGAAGAGTATGGATTAAAAGTAATTAGACCTTTAGCGTATGTAGAGGAAAAAGAAACAATTAGATATGCAAAAAAATTAGGATTACCAATACTTCACAATGATTGTCCTTACGAAACAAGTGAGAATTCTAAGCGTTTAAAAGTTAAAAAGATGATAGAGGAGTTATCTAAAGATAGTCCAAACGTAAGAAGTGTAATGCTTCATAGTATAAAAGATCTATTCGTATAGTTAAAACTTTGATTGTTAAAGTTTTATTCTTGACAAATGTTATTTCGTAGAATATACTTCTGGTATAGATAAAAAAAATATTACTGGGAGGTTTATTCTATGACGCCATTAGTTTTTGCAGAACAAAATAGAGAGTTTGTTATAAAAGAGATCAAAGGTAGAGATAAAGATAAGAATAGACTAACAGAAAAAGGTTTTTGTATAGGGAATAAGATATGTTTACTAAGAGATGATCAGAGTAACTATATTGTAAAAATAAATGATACGAAGTATGTATTGAATTTTGGGTTGGCAAACAAAATAATAATCGGAAATGAGTAATATTAAATCACAGGTTTTGCCTGTGATTTAAATTTTTCCAAATATACTTTGTACATCAAAATGTATTTATGACTAATGAGTTGGGAGGCTTGAATGAAATTAACAGAATTGAAAAGAGGAGAATCAGCAAAAATCGTCAAAATTGGGAAAATTGGTGAGCTGAAAAAAAGATTAGTTGACATGGGAGTAACTAATGGAGAAATTATTAAATTAGAAAGAAATGCACCTTTAGGAGATCCACAAGAGTTTATTGTTAAATCAACAAATATCGCTATAAGAAAGCAAGATGCACAAAATGTTGAAATAGAGATAGATGGATAGGAGATGGACATGATAAAAATAGCATTCACAGGGAACCCAAATGTAGGAAAATCAGCGTTAATAAACGCTATAGCAGGTTCTAATTTAAAAGTTGGAAACTGGGCTGGAGTTACAGTAGAAAAAAAAGAAGCTGAGTTTGATTATAAAGGGGAAAGAATACAATGTATTGACTTACCAGGAGTGTATAGTTTGAGTCCGTATACTTTAGAGGAAACAATTACAAGAGATTTTATAATCAATGAAAAACCAGATGTAATAATAAATATTGTAGATTCAACAAATTTAGAGAGAAATCTATATCTAACAATGCTTTTAAAAGAGTTAGAAAAGCCGATGGTAATGGCTTTAAATTTCTTTGATGAATTTGAAAAGTTAAATTACAAATTAGACATGAAAAAGTTTGTAGATATGGTTGAAATGGATGTTGTTATGACGTCAGCTACAAAGAGAACAGGATTGCAAGAGCTATTAGATAAAGCTTTGGAAGTTGCAAAACTAAGAAAAGAAAATAGAAAGTACAATCTTATATTTGACAAATGCTTACAAGAGGCAATAGAAGAGGTTAAATGTAAAATAAATTGTAATGAAAAATTAGTAGAAGCATCAAAAAAGTTCGGAGAAGACTTTTTAGCAATAAAATTATTAGAACAAGATTCGCATTTAATAGAAATATTGAAATCAGAATATGGTTACGAATTAGATTCAGAAATAATTAAGAAGACGAAGCAGTTAGAAGAGGATCATGATGAGGATATTGAAACAATATTTGCAGAGGGTAGATACGGAACTGTAAAAGGTGTTTTAGCAAAAACATTTACAACATCTATAAAGTCTAGACTAGATTTTACAGATAAAGTAGATAGAGTTTTACTAAATAAATACTTAGGGCTACCGATATTCTTTTTAATCATAGTTGGATTGATGGGAACTGTATTTAATGGTTCAGCTCCCCTAATTGATTGGGTTGATGGGTTTGTAAATGATTACATAGGAAAATATGTTGGAATGTTAATAGACGAAAGTACACCTGACTGGTTGGCTTCGTTAGTTATGGATGGTATTTTAGGTGGAGTAGGAGGAGTGGTTGTATTCGTTCCTTTAATGCTTTATTTATACTTCTTCTTAGCAATACTAGAAGAAAGTGGATATATGTCAAGAGTTGCATTCTTGATGGATAAAATAATGACAAAATTGGGATTGAATGGTAAAGCGTTTGTACCTATGGTACTTGGATTTGGATGTACCGTTCCGGCTATATATGCGACTAGAACTTTAGAAGATGAATCATCAAGAAGATTAACAGCAGCAATGGCACCGTTTATGTCTTGTGGTGCAAGACTTCCTGTTTATGGATTGTTTACTGCCGCATTCTTTGGATCAAAAGCTGGTTTAGTTGTAATGTCGCTTTATGTATTAGGAATAGTAGTAGCAATATTAACTGGGTTAGTGTTAAAGAATTTTGAGATGTTTAAAGCAGAAGGGAGAGCTCTATTAATAGAGTTACCACCATACAGAGTTCCAAGTTTAAGAGTTATTTTAAAATCAACTTTAAGTAGAACGGGATCTTACTTGAAAAAAGCGACAACAATTATAATGGGAATGCTAATGATTTTATGGGCTTTAACATATTTCCCAAATAATGGAGATACTGCAAATTCTTATATGGCTAAGTTTGGAAAAACTTTCCAGCCGATTTTACAACCGACAGGATTTGCAAATAGATGGGAAACAGTAGCAGCAATACCACCAAGTTTAGCAGCAAAAGAGATTGTTGTAGGATTTATGGCTCAAGTTTTAGTGGCAGATGATGCAGGAGAGGAAGAAACTGGAGAAGAAGCTGAAGAAACAACATTTATAGAGGATACAGTAGATCAAGTAGCTGGTTTAGGAGTAGCAATTAAAGATTCAATCGTAGGGATTTTAAGTTTTGATATAGATGGATTATTCTCAGTACCAGATGCAGAAGAGATTGAGGAAGAAGGAAGCGGAGTTGTAGCAGCGACTAAAGCTCTGTGGACAGATGATTTAGCTCCTTTAAGAGCTTATTCATTCATGGTATACATTTTATTAGTGGTTCCTTGTGTTGTGACGTTAGGAGCTATAAAGCAAGAGTTCGGATATAAGTTTACAGGATTTGTAGTTGGATTACTTTTAGTTATACCTTATATAGCTTCAACATTAGTATTCCAAATAGGAAAACTGTTCTTTTAACTCTCTATAATTTAGGAGGAAAAAATGAAAACATTAATTTTAATTGGAATAGTTGTTGTGGTTGGAGCAATAGCTTTAAAAAGTTTATATAAGATGTTTAAAGGTGAAAGTGGTTGTAACTGTTCAAAGTCAAAAAATGGAAGTTGCAATATAAAAGATAAATGTAAACATTAATAAAAAAGGAGTTACCGAAATTGTGAAGGTAACTCCTTTTGAGTTTTTTATAGTTAAATTTTTTCGTCTTCTTCTTTTAGCCAATGAACTTTATGAGTAGATGAATCTGGTTCGATATCTACAGTCATCATATTATAAATGAAATCATCTAATGGACAAACAAGTACTGCCATAACAACATTATCAGGCAATCCCATTCTGAAACTTTTTAATTTTTTTAGCAGCAAATCAACTTTTGAACCAGAAACAATAAGATGGAAAACTGCTTCGGAACCTGGCCAAACATGATTATTTAAATGTCTGATTCCATGTTCCCAACTACCTTCAAGTTTAGATTGGATAGTGTAGTAATGAAACCCGATAGAGTGTAAAAAGTTTTGAAGATTATTTTTTTGAGAGTCGTTGATGTAGATAACGGTTCTTTTCGCATTTTTTCTATCAATAATCATAAAAAGCCTCCTCTAAAATGTTATTAATACTTTATTTACTACATT
>DIXX01000028.1:0-10343 GCA_002428805.1 Cetobacterium sp. UBA6069 | reverse complement strand
AACTGAAAAAACGTTAAAACCTTTAGAAGAAAAGGGGTTCGAAAGACCAAGCCCAATACAAGCATTAACTATACCTGCATTATTAAATGGAGATAAGGATATAATTGGACAAGCACAAACAGGAACAGGAAAGACAGCTGCATTCTCATTACCTATTTTAGAGAAAATCGAGAAGAGTACTGGTCATATACAAGCTATAATCTTAGCTCCAACTAGAGAGTTAGCAGTTCAAGTAGCAGAAGAGATGAACTCGCTTGCACATGGAAGAAGATTAAAGATAATTCCAGTTTATGGAGGACAATCATTAGAGCAACAAAAGAGACAACTTAATAGAGGTGTTGATATCGTTGTTGGAACTCCAGGAAGAGTTATGGATTTAATGAACAGACAAGTTTTAAAATTAAATAACATAGATTACTTCATATTAGATGAAGCTGATGAAATGTTAAACATGGGATTCGTAGAGGATATCGAGCAAATCTTAACTCAAACAAATGACGATAAGAGAATGTTATTCTTCTCTGCTACAATGCCAGCAGAAATCTTAAAAATAGCTAAATCTCACATGAGAGATCATGAAGTATTAGCTGTTAAGAAAAAAGAGTTAACTACAAACTTAACTGAGCAAATATACTTCGAAGTAAAAGAGAGAGATAAGTTTGAAGCTTTATGTAGAATAGTTGATATCGAAGCTGACTTCTATGGAATTGTTTTCTGTAGAACTAAGAACGACGTTAATGAATTAGTTGGAAAACTTCAAGATAGAGGATATGACGTTGAAGGTCTTCATGGAGATATCAGCCAAAACCATAGAGAAGTTACTTTAAAGAGATTCAAAAACAAGAACTTAAATATTCTAATAGCAACTGACGTTGCTGCAAGAGGAATTGACGTAAACGACCTTACTCATGTAATCAACTACGCAATACCACAAGAAGCAGAAAGTTATGTTCATAGAATCGGAAGAACTGGAAGAGCAGGAAAGCAAGGAACAGCTATAACGTTCATTACTCCTTCTGAGTACAGAAAATTACTTCAAATTCAAAGAATAACAAAAACTGAAATCAAAAAAGAGCAAGTTCCAGGAGTTAAAGATGTAATCTTAGCTAAGAAAACTAGATTATTCGATAACGTTACTAACTTAATATCAAACGGAGACGCTGAGTCTTACCATGATATGGCAAAAGAGTTATTAAACCAAGAAGCTACTCCAATTGAAATAATTGCAGCAATCTTAAAGAACTGTTATGAAGAGGAATTAGAAGAAACTAACTACTCTGATATCGAAAGTGTTTCTATCGATAAAACAGGTAAAACAAGATTATTTATTGCTCTTGGAAAGAAAGATAAAATGACTCCAAGAAAATTAGTAGATTTAATCTCTAAGAAATCTAAAGTACATGAGTCAAAATTAAAAGGTGTAGAAATATATGAGAACTTCTCATTCGTATCTGTACCATTTGTAGAAGCAGAAACAATTGTTGATGTATTCCAAAAAGATAGAAAAGGAAGAAAACCTTTAATCGAAAAAGCAAAACAGTCTAAAAGATAATTAAATAGATTTAAAAAAAGCTGTAACTAGGGAGACCAAAGTACAGCTTTTTTCAGCATAAAATTGGGAGAGTGTTATGAAAAAGAAGTTTTTAATTTTTTTATTACTTATTTTAACGGTAATTTTTTCTACATTTAAATTATATAAATTAAATATAGAGGGAAAAAAAGATTATAATATTGCAGTAAATATAAAATCAGGAACTAGTTTGAATAGTGCTTTTAGACAGATAGGAATAGCTGACTCTATTTTTTTTAAAATATTTTTAAAGTATGAAAAAAATTCAGGGAAGAATATTAAAGCTGGATTTTATGAATTGAATGGAAAATATTCGTACAGGGAAATTTTACAAATGATGGAAGAGGGAAGGGTTAAGTATACCATATTAACAATTCCAGAAGGGTATTCAATAAAGGAGATTGGAAATCTAATTAAAGATAGAGGGATAGGTACAGAGGAAGGCTTAAAAAAAGCATTAGAGAGTGTTAAAGATTTTCCATATTTAACACCGAATGGAAATTTTGAAGGATATTTGTATCCTGAGACATACTATTTATCTGTAGATACAAATGAAACTGAAATAGTAAAAGCTATGCTAAGTCAATTTTTAAAAGTTTTTCCAGCTCAAAATTATCCAGATAAAAAAATGTTTTATGAAAAATTAATTATGGCGTCGATAATTGAAAGAGAAGCACAATTGAAAGATGAAAAGCCACTTATGGCATCGGTTTTTTATAATCGTTTGAAAAAAGGAATGAAATTGGGGTCAGATGCAACTGTAAATTATTTATACGACTATTCTAAAAGAAGGATGTATTATAAAGATTTAAAAATAGATTCGCCATACAATACTTATATGTATAGAGGATTACCTCCAGGACCAATTTCAAATCCAGATTATACTTCAGTTATGGCAGCAATGAATCCCGCACAGACAGATTATCTATTTTTTGTTGTTACAAGTACTGGAAAACATACATTTACAAAAACATATAAAGAGCATTTAGAGGTTCAAAAGAAAAATAAATAGGAGAAAATTTATGGATAAAATAGTTTTAGTTGGTATAAATAGTCAATTTATACATACAAATTTAGCAATTAGATATTTGAAGAGTTATGTAGAAAAATATAGTGATTTAAAAATTGAACTTTATGAAAGTAATATAAATAATCAAGTTCATAGCATAATAACAGATCTATTTAATCTTGATGCAGACCATTATATATTCTCAACATATATTTGGAATAAAGAGTATGTGTTTAGAGTTATAAAAGAGTTAAAAAAAGTTAGACCAGATGTAATTATAACTCTTGGAGGTCCAGAAGTAAGTTATAATGCAGAGGAATCATTATTAGAGAATAGAGCAATAGATTACGTTCTTGTTGGAGAGGGAGAAAGGGTACTTTATAACTTTTTAACATCAGAGGATAAGATGCAAAGAGGGGTTGCTAGTTTAAAAAATAATGAGTTTATGTATTTAGGAGATGAATTTCCAATAGAGAATTTAGATACAATTCCGTTTCCATATACTGAAGAGGAATTAAAGGAAAATATAAAGATACTTTATTATGAGTCAAGTAGAGGTTGCCCTTTTAGTTGTTCATATTGCCTATCTTCTATTGATAAGGGTGTTAGATATTGGTCTTTAGAAAGAGTTAAAGATGATTTGGAAAAATTCTTAAATTCAGGAGTTGAATTAGTTAAATTTGTAGATAGAACTTATAATTTAAGAAAAGATAGATATTTAGGAATTTGGCAGTTTTTATTAGAGAATTATAAAGAAAATGTAACATTCCATTTTGAGATAAATGCCAATATATTTGATGATGAAGTTATTGAGTTCTTAAAAAAGGTTCCAGAAGGTTATTTCCAATTTGAAATTGGAGTTCAAAGTATAAACAAAGAAACTATGAATAGTATAAATAGAAGAAATCTTCTTGAAAGGTTAAGAAATAATATAAAAGCTATATCAAAAAATATTCATTTACATGTAGATTTAATTGCAGGGCTTCCACATGATACATATGAGACTTTTAAAGATTCTTTTGACTATGTTTATGAGTTAGATGCTGAAATGATTCAATTAGGATTCTTAAAAATATTAAATGGAACAAAAATTTCGAGAGAGATTGAAGAATATGATTATAAATATATGGAGTTTCCACCATATGAGATATTATCAAACTGTTTTATAAACTATAGCGAGTTAGTAAAACTTAAAAATCTTGAGAAGATGCTAGATTATTACTATAATTCTGAAAAGTTTAAAAATTCTGTAAAATATATAATTGAAAATCATTATGATAGACCATTTACTTTCTTTGAAGAAGTTGCAGAATATTATGAAAAGAATAATCTGTTGGGAGTTGGCCATAAAATAGTAGCGATATTCAATCATTTAGTAAAGTTTTATGAGGAAAAAAACTTTACAGGAAAAGATATTTTTATAGAGTACTTAAAGTTAGATTATTTACTTTTAGGAAAACCAGGTGCTTATCCAGAATGGTTTATATCTAAAAAAGATAAAGAAAAGTATAATGAGATTGTTACAGAAAAGAATTTTACATCGACAAGAGAAGCTTATAAAAAAACTGAATTTGAAAAGTTTGAGTATGATGTTTTAAATCATAAAAATGATGTGATTGAAATATTTTTCAACTACTCAAATAAAAAAACAAATTTAGAGATTTTTAGATAAAAAATAAGAGGGAAAAGATTTTGAAAAAGATTCTCTATATGGTATAATTCTATAAAATACTGTTGTGAAGGGTAAAGCTATGTTAGAAAAAATTTTAAAAAAAATAAAAAATGAAAAATTAATAGAAAATGGAGATAAAATTGTTCTTGGTTTTTCAGGAGGACCAGATTCAGTATTTTTATTAGAAGTTTTAAAAGAGCTAAAAAAAGAGTTGAAATTTGAGTTTGTTTTAGCTCATATTAATCACTTATTTAGAGGTGAAAACTCAGATGGAGATGAAAAATTTAGTATTTTAAGTGGAGAAAAATCAGAAATACCGGTTTTTATAAAAAGAGCTTCTATGAAAGAGATAGCTAAAGAAAAGGGGATTGGATTAGAAGAGGCTGGAAGAATTATAAGGTATGAATTTTTTTCTGAAATTTTAGAAAAAACAGGCAGTAATAAAATTGCAGTGGCTCATAATTTAGATGATCAGATTGAAAACTTTTTATTTAGACTTATCAGAGGTTCATCTTTAGAAGGCTTAGAAGGAATTCAAAATAGAGGAAATATAATCAGACCAATCAATGAAACATATAAAAGTGAAATCTTAAATTTTTTAGATAGTAATAATATAGAGTATAGAACAGATGAAACAAATTTTGAAAATGATTTTACTCGAAATAGTATTAGACTAGATTTGATTCCATTTATAGAAAAGAGATATAACTCTAACTTTAAAGATAAGGTTCATAATCTTATTGAAGAAGTAAAAGAAGTAAATGAAATTTTAAAAGTAGATTTACAAAAATATAAAGTTCTAGAAAATAATAGAGTTGTTTTAAGTATTGACTTAATTCTCAAAGAAGATGAGTATATCCAAAGAAAAATAATAAATGAATATTTTAAAGAGTTTGTTTTGGAATCTTCTAGAGAAAAAATATCAAACGTTATCAAATTATTCAGAAGTTCAGGAAGTAAAAATATCCACTTAGAAAAAAACTTTATTTTGAAAAAACAATATAAAAATATTTGGATAGAGAAGGAAAATATAGATAATTTTGAAAATATAGATGTTAGTCTTATACAAAAAATACCGTTCAAAATAAAAGTTAATGGATATGTTTTAGAAACACTCGAAGATGAAAAAAGTTTTGGTAAAAATGAATTTTTAACAAATTTAAAAGTAGGGGACACTATAGAGATTAGATGTCGAAAGGATGGGGATAAAATAAAACCTTTAGGAATGGATTCTTATAAAAAAGTAAAAGATATACTAATAAATGAGAAGGTTCCTAAGGAAGTAAGGGGAACAATCCCATTGGTATTGAAAGAGAATGAGATTGTTTGGGTTTCAGGAATAAAAAAAAGCGAAAACTTTAAGTGTGGAAAAAATGAAAAAGGGATTAAGCTAATCATAAGGAGGCAAGATGAAGAATAGAGAAGATAATGAAAAAATGGCATTGCATAACTTCATTGAAGAGGAGCCAAAAAAAGATGACGTGCATGATGATGAAGCTAAAGAAGAAAAAGAGAAAAAAGCTAAAGAAGAAAAAGAGCAAAATGAATTAGAAGAAAGAAAAAGAAAAATTAAAGAGAAGCTAAAAGAAGGAATAGATAAAAGTAAGCAAGAAAAAGATTCAAATGAATCAAGAGAGATTGGTGGTAAATTTAATTTGAAAGGTTTTGTGATGCTATTATTTATAGTAACTATAATCTTATCACTTCCAACTATGTTCTCAAAATCAGATTCTTCAAATGTAAAAACTATTAGTTATACTGAATTTATAAAAGAGCTAAAAGATGATAAGCTTCTAAGAATAGATGAAAGAGAAGGATATGTTTATGGTTATACTTCTGAAAAAGATACTACAGCTGTAAAAGCTAGAATGATTACAGATAGATTAGGTGGAGATACACAACTATTAAGTTTAATAGAAAATAAAACTGTAAAAATAGAATCGTTACCACCACAAGAGTTACCATTCTTATTAAATATGTTAGCGTCTTGGTTCCCAATGCTATTATTAATAGGAATTTGGATATTTATGCTTAATAAGATGAATAAAGGTGGAGGAGGAGGACCTCAAGTTTTCAATATGGGGAAATCTAAGGCTAAAGAAAATGGAGAAAATGTATCTCAAGTAACTTTTGCGGATGTTGCTGGAATAGATGAGGCAAAAGTAGAGCTAGAAGAAGTTGTTCAATTCTTAAAAGAGCCAGATAAATTTAAAAATTTAGGAGCTAAGATTCCTAAAGGTGTTCTTTTATTAGGATCACCAGGAACAGGTAAAACACTATTGGCAAAAGCTGTAGCAGGAGAAGCTGGAGTTCCATTCTTTAGTATGTCAGGATCAGAATTCGTAGAGATGTTTGTAGGAGTTGGAGCTTCAAGAGTAAGAGATCTATTCTCGAAAGCTAGAAAAAATTCTCCTTGTATAATTTTTATAGATGAGATTGATGCTGTAGGTAGAAAAAGAGGAAGTGGTCAAGGCGGAGGGAATGATGAAAGAGAACAAACCCTAAACCAACTTTTAGTAGAGATGGATGGATTTGGAACTGAAGAAACAATTATTGTTTTAGCAGCTACAAATAGACCTGAAATTTTAGATAAAGCTCTAATGAGACCTGGAAGATTTGATAGACAAGTTGTGGTAGATAGACCAGACATAAAGGGTAGAGAAGCAATTTTAAAGGTTCACTCTAGAAATAAAAAGTTTGCCTCAGATGTAGACTTTGAGATAATAGCAAGAAAAACACCTGGATTTGTAGGAGCGGATATAGCAAACATGTTGAATGAAGCTGCAATATTAGCTGCAAGGGCAGGAAGAGAAGAGATAGATATGTCTGATTTAGAAGAAGCTTCTGAAAAAGTAACTATCGGTCCAGAAAGAAAATCAAGAATGGCTGTACAAAAGGAAAGAATCATAGTAGCTTACCACGAAGTAGGACATGCGATGACTCAAAGATTATCACCAAATACAGAACCAGTTCATAAAGTGACAATTATTCCTAGAGGAATGGCAGCATTAGGTTATACGATGACTTTACCGACAGAGGATAGATATCTGAAATCGAAAAATGAATTTTTATCTGAGCTTGTAACTTTATTAGGTGGAAGAGCAGCAGAGGAAATTGTATTTGGAGATATAACAACAGGAGCAAGTAACGATATCGAAAGAGCAACAGCGATAGCACATGGTATGGTAACAAAATATGGAATGAGTGAAAAGTTTGGACCAATAATGTTAGATGCTACACGTGAGGGAGATATGTTCCAGCAAAAGCTTTATGGAGAAACAACATCAAAAGAGATAGATGATGAAATTAGAAGATTGGTTTCTACAGCTTATTCAAAAGCTAAAGAGATTTTAACAGAAAATAGAGATATACTAGAAACTATAACTCAAGCTTTATTGAGATTAGAAACAATAAATGGAGAAGAGTTAGATCAGATGTTAGCAGGAAAAACTGTTGAAAGATTAGAAAAAGAAAACAGACTTGAAGATAAAATTGTTGACTTGAAAGAGGAAGAGGAGAAGTTAAAAGAAGAGATAAAACAAAAAGCTTCTCAATCTGTTTTAGATGATTATCAAGGATAGTATCTAGAAAATTAACTTTACTAAAAATAAAAATTATGTTATAATAATTTTAATCTTTGCTAGGATTTACGATTAAGCCCCGTAAACCTTGGCCTAGATATCAAATATTCAGGAGGAAACAAAATGGCTATAAACAAAGCAGAAATCATCGCAGCATACGGAAAAGATGGAAAAGATACAGGATCTACTGAGGTTCAAGTTGCTATATTAACAGCACAAATCAACCACTTAACTAACCACTTAAGAACTCACAAGAAGGACTTCCACTCAAGATTAGGATTATTAAAAATGGTTGGAAAGAGAAAGAGATTATTAAGCTACTTAATGAGCAAAGATATCGAAGGATACAGAGCACTTATCGCTAAGTTAGGAATCAGAAAGTAATTTTAAGACGAGGAATTTTTTCCTCGTTTTTTTTTATAATTAATAAAATAAAAAAAAGACAAGGAGAAAGATATGAAAAGAATGATTGTATTATTGTTAACTATGCTTTCGATAGTTGTTTTTTCACAAGAGATTGATAACTACGAAGAGGAAATAGTGAAAGAGGAATATATAAAAGGAAAAATACTGTATTTAGAAAATACTGTAAAAAATGGATATAATGAGCAGGATGGAATAAAAGAGATAGAGGAATATAGAGTGAGAATTTTAGAGGGTGAAGATAAAAATAAAGAGGTTTTAGTTCAATCACCTATTTACCTAGAGAAAGCTTATAATATATTTATAAGAGAAGCGCAAGATGTAGTTCTTTATAAAGAAAGTAGTGATGAGACTGGAAATACATACTATATAGTAGATATAGATAAAAGAGATTCAATTTTATTGCTAATAGGAATATTTATGACATTAACTATTCTTATAGCTCGATTCAAAGGAGTAAAAGCTTTAGTTTCATTAGTAATAGTAATCTTTATAATATACAATGTTTTTCTTCCGAGTATAGCAAATGGATATTCTCCAATTTTGATATCAACATTATGTGCACTGTTGTGTTCGATAATTACTATATTTTTAACTACTGGATTTTCTCAAAAAGGAGTTGTAGCTATTTTAGGGGCTGTAGCTGGGGTTGTTATTGCAGGAAGTATGTCGATGTATTTTTCGTATAAAATGGCGATGACAGGATTCGTTTCAGTAGAAGCTTTAAATTATTCAACTTTGCTTCAAGGTATAAAAGTAAGAGAGATAATTTCGGGAGGAGTTATATTGGGAAGTATGGGAGCGGTTATGGATATTTCTATGTCAATTTCTTCGGCGCTAACAGAACTTAAGTCTGTGGCCTCTAATATAACGAAAAAAGAGATCTTTGATTCTGGGATGAGAATAGGTGCAGATATAATAGGAACGATGGTAAATACTCTTATATTGGCTTATATAGGAAGTGGGATACTTTCTACATTATTTATATATTTGCAGAAAGAGCAGTTTCCACTTATTAGAATTTTAAACTTTGAATCTGTAGCAGCAGATATAGTTAGAGCATTTGCAGGAAGTATTGGGATATTGGTTGCTGTTCCAATAACTTCATATCTTTGCTGTATTATGTTTACAAAAAAAAATAGCTGATTTTCAGCTATTTTTTTTATTGCTCTGTTGGAATAAAGTTATTCACAACATTTTGCCATAAGTTTTCTTTTTTTAATATATATTCAATGAATTCTCTAACAGCACCTTCTCCACCATTTTTAGTAGAGATGAAATTAGAGATTTCTAAAATTTCTTGGACAGAATCTTTTGGAGATGCAGCAAGTTTACATTTTTTCATAACAGCTAAGTCAATTAAATCGTCACCCATATAGGCCACGTTCTCATAAGAAATATTGTATTTTTCTAAAATAGAATCCAATGTTGCAATTTTATTTTTTATTCCTTGATGAATTTCTTTTATTCCAAGTTCTTTACAACGTTTATTTACAATATCTGATGTTTTTCCAGTTATAATGACAACTTCTTTTCCTTGAGCAATAGCTTGAGTGATTCCTAAACCATCTTTGACATTAAAAGCTTTCATTTCATCACCAGAATTTGAAATATAAAGTTTTCCGTCAGTTAAGGTACCATCTACGTCTAAAACAATAAGTTTAATCATCTAATCCTCCTCCAAAAATAAAATAAAACTGGAGATATCTCCAGTTTTATTTCAATAGCATTGATTATAAAGCGTTAACTTTTGCAGTTAATCTAGCTTTCTTTCTAGAAACTGTGTTTTTCTTCATGATACCTTTGCTTACAGCTTTATCTAACTCTTTGTAAGCTACAGATAAAGCAGCGTTAGCAGCCTCAACCTCTTTAGTTTCTACTGCTACTAATACCTTCTTAACCATAGTTTTTACTCTAGATTTTACAGCTTGATTTCTCTCTCTGTTTCTCTCCGCTACGATAACTCTCTTTTTTGCTGATTTTGAATGTGCCAAATCAAAAACCTCCCTTTAATTTTAAATAAAATTTTCATATCATAATAACATAAATAAAACTTTATTTTAAAAATATTATAAAAAAAAAAATGAT
>DIXX01000016.1:52156-54742 GCA_002428805.1 Cetobacterium sp. UBA6069 | reverse complement strand
TTAAAAGATCTATCTGTTTTGAATGGTCTAATTTTAAAGCAGGACAAGTTTGTGGATAAAGACATCTTTTATGTGCACAAGCTCCATGCTTTAGTTTTTTGTTACATTCAAGGGCATACATATTAGCAGTTGGTCCTCCAACATCAGATATATGGCCTTTGAATCCTTTTTTACTAGCTAACTCTTTAACCTCTTTAACTATAGAGTCTTCACTTCTAGAGATAACCGTTCTACCTTGATGAACAGCGATAGCACAGAAGTTGCACTCACCATAACATCCTCTGTGTGTAGTAACAGAGTTTCTGATAGTATCCAAGGCTTTAACATGTCCATCTTTTTTATAGTATGGATGAACATCTCTCTCAAATTCTAAACCATAGATAGCATCCATCTCTTCAGAGGTAAAGTTTTCGCAAGGTGGATTTTGAATGTAATATCTATCAGCATTTTTCTGATAGATTCCTTTAGCTGTGATTGGATCACAGTTGTGATAGAAAAGTTCGAAAGCTTTTATAAAGTTTTCTTTTTTTTCTAAACACTCTTCAAAAGTTGGAAGAGCTAAATACCCTTCTTTAGGTTCTTTAGATATATATCCAAGTCCCCTTATATTTTTCCAATCCTCTTTATTTTGAATAGCTTTAGCTAGAGCTAACATAGATTTTTCTCCCATTCCATAAGAAAGGATATCAGCTTTAGCATCGAAAATAATAGGACGTCTTAAAGAGTTACTCCAGTAGTCAAAGTGTACAATTCTTCTAAGACTAGCTTCTATTCCTCCTAGTACAATTGGAACAGAGCTATTTTTAAAGAAACGACGAATTAAATTTGTATATTGAATAGTAGCCCTATCAGGTCTTCTATTGTTCTCTCCTCCTGGAGTGAAGTCGTCACTTTTTCTTCTTTTTTTTGTAGCAGTATAGTTAGCAACCATAGAGTCAACACAACCAGCAGAAACTGCCCAATATAGATTGGGCGTTCCTAACCTAGTTATATCTTTATCAGAATTGATATCTGGTTGTGCAATAACTCCTACCTTAAAACCATTTTTAACTAACCACTTACCAATAATAGCAGTACCGTTATATGAGGTGTCTAGATAAGTATCTCCAGATATTAAAATAATATCTAAAGAATCCCAACCTAATTTTTTAACCTCTTCCATTGTAGTAGGTAGAAACATTTAAAATCACACTCCTTGAGAAGCAGCCATTAAGAAAGGAACCACTTGTTTCTTTCTAGAAACAACACCATCAACCCAAGCAGTATTGTTATTTAAAGTAGTATGGAATCCTCTTTCAACGATAGTAGGCTCTCCAACAACTAATAACATTGATCCTGCTTGAACGATATCAGTTATAACTAAAACAGATAATTGATAATCATGAGTCTTATTTGTTTCAGCCATTGCTTTTTCTAAAGCTGCTTGTTGATCAAGAACTCCTTTAACATCAACAGTATTAACTTGAGATATAGCTAACTTTACACCATTCATAGTGAATTCTTTTTGATCCATAGTTAAAATCTCTTCTGGAGTTTTATCAGAAAGAGAAGTTCCAGCTATTAGCATTTCCATTCCATAAGATTCGAAGTTTTCCATTCCACAAATTATAGAGAGCTCTTTAACAGCTGCAATATCTTTTTCTGTACAAGTTGGTGATTTGAATAATAATGTATCAGATAAGATAGCACTCATCATTAAACCAGCAATCTCTTTAGGAGGAACTATTCCGGCTTCTTTGTATAAATCAAGAATTATTGTACAAGTACATCCAACAGTTTCTGCATTTATTTTTACAGGTTCATTAGTTTCAAAATTACCAAATTTATGGTGGTCAACAACTTGAACTATTTTAGCATCTCTTAAACCAGCAACAGATTGAGTATCTTCATTGTGATCAACTAAAACAACATTTTTTCTAGTGAAGTTGATTAAGTTTTTAGTTCTTATTGTCCCGTAAACTTCTCCATTTTTATCAATAACAGGGAAGTTAGTTTGTGATGATTCTTTCATAATATCTTTGATATCAGCTAAATAATCGTCAACAGAGAAAGAATAGAACTTTTCGTTGTTTAAGATTGATAAAATTGATACTGATTGAGATATTAAAGGAATTGCCTTGAATAAAGATTTATTAACTCTTAAAATAGGAGTTTTTGAATCTCTAGGAAGAATAACATCATCTTTATCACAACAAAGGATAATCATCTTCACTCCTAAATCTATTAAATCATCTATTGAATCTAAAAGAGTTGTAGTTATAACAATATCACCAGCAGCGATATTTCTGTATTCACTAACTCCTTTTAAATTAGCTTCAATTTTCCCAGCAGGATACTCTCCACTTATAACTTCTCCTTCTAAAACTTCTTTTAAATTCTCGTAAGTAGTATGGTAGTTAGAGAAAAGATCAGAGTAATCGATGTTTAAGTAAGCGTTAGCTATATCAGAAACATGAATCATTCCTTTTAAGTGATTTTTGCTATTTACAACAGGTAAACTAGAGAAATTTTCTTCAGTCATTATTTTTAAAGCACTTTTTAAAGAATCCTTGTGATTGATTGTTTTCTTTTCAACACGAGTAAGGT
>DIXX01000016.1:29748-51794 GCA_002428805.1 Cetobacterium sp. UBA6069 | reverse complement strand
GAACAACAAAATCTTTACTTTTCTCGTAAAAAAACAAGAATAAAAAATGAAATTAGGAGAATATAGAAAATATGTTGTAATTGTGATAAAATATATGGAGATTTTTAGTTAAAATATATGAGGTGAAAATATGAAGTTAGTTGATACACATTGTCATCTAGATAATGAAAAATTTGATTTAGATAGAGCAGAAGTCATAGAAAGAATAAAAGATAAATTAGAGTTTTGTGTAAATATAGGATATGATTTAAAAAGTTCAAAAAAAAGTTTAGAGTTAGCAAAAGAATACTCTTTTATATATGCTGTAGTAGGAGTTCATCCTATTGATATAGCTGAATACAATGATGAGTTAGAAAAAGAGTTAGAGATAATTGCAAAAGATTCTAAGGTTGTTGCTATAGGTGAGATTGGATTGGATTATCACTGGATGACAGAACCAAAAGAAGTTCAGCAGGATAGATTCAGAAAACAATTAGAGCTAGCAAAAAGAGTTAATAAGCCGGTTGTTATTCATACTAGAGATGCCATGGAGGATACAGTTAATATACTGAAAGAGTACCCAGAGATAGGTGGAGTTATTCATTGTTATCCTGGTTCTTTAGAAACTGCAAAAGTTTTAGTAGATAGATTCTATCTTGGAATAGGTGGGACTTTAACTTTTAAAAATGCAAAAAAGACAGTTGAAGTTGTAAAAGAGATACCGTTAGATAGAATAGTTATAGAAACAGATTGTCCATATTTAACTCCAGAACCATTTAGAGGAAAAAGAAATGAACCTATCTATGTAGAATATGTAGCCGAAAAAATAGCTCAAATAAAAGAGATATCAGTAGAAGAGGTTGTAAAAGTAACAACAGAGAATGCTAAAAAACTTTATAAAATAGGATAGGTGAATATGAAGTTTGTAGGGATAGGAAATGATATTGTAGAGATATCTAGAATAGAGAGTGCAATAAGTAAAAAAGGTTTTAAAGAACGTGTTTTTACAGAGAATGAGATAATTCAGATTGAAGCTAAAGGTGGAAAAAGTGAGAGCTATGCTGGAAGATTTTCGGCTAAAGAGGCTATTGCAAAAGCTCTAGGAACAGGAGTTAGAGGTTTTAACCTCATCGATATAGAGATATTAAATAACTCATTAGGCAAACCAGAAGTAATATTTTTAGGAAATTTAAAAGAGAAAAATGTAGTTGTAGAGATATCAATATCCCATTGTAAAGATTATGCAACTGCAGTTGCAATAATAATGGAGAGGGAGGAGTAATGAAAGATTTTTATATAGAGTTAGATAATTTTATAGAGAATTTAGATAATAAAAAAGATGATTATAAAATTTTATCTTTTGTAGTTGATGAATTGGGATATATACCTGATGAAGTAATAGACTATGTTGCAAAAAAGATAGATGTATTTTCTTTTTCATTAGATAGTACAATAAAATTTTATCCCAAACTTCAGAAAGCTAGAACAAAGTTTTATGTTCAAGTATGCACTGGAAGAAATTGTAATCAATCAGGATTAAAAGAAAAAATCGCTGAAATTAAAGACAGGGTTAGTTTTATAATAGATGAAAGACACTGTTTAGGAAGATGCTCAAAGGGTAGAGCTTTAAAAGTAAATGAACAGTATTATTCATACAAAAACTTAGATGAGTTAGAAAAAATATTATTGAATTTAAAGTAAGTTTAGGAGGCGTTTAAATGGATATTTTAGAATTAAAAAGAGAGTATAATCAGTTTAAAAATCAGATTGATGCTATAAGGGGGTCTCTTTGACTTAGATGCTAGAAAAGAAAAGATAGCATCTTTAGAAAAGAAAACATTAGAAGATGGTTTTTGGAATGATAAATTAACTAGTGGAAAAATAATAAAAGAGATGAATGAAGAAAAAGATGTAGTGAAAGAGTTTGAAACTATAGAAAGTATGTTTTTTGATGAAGAGATTTTGATAGATTTTGTTGATTCTGGAGAGGAAGATTTTGTTGAGGAGCTAGAAGAGAAACATTCAAAGCTTATGCAAACCATTGAAAACTTTGATACAAAGATGTTGTTAGATGGGGAATATGATGGAAATAATGCAATAGTAACAATTCACTCAGGAGCAGGAGGAACAGAGGCTTGTGACTGGGCAGATATGCTTTATAGAATGTATATGAGATGGTTTAATACTAGAGGATATAAAGTTACTGAGATGGATTATATGGCTGGAGATTCAGTTGGAATAAAATCTATAACTCTTTTAGTTGAAGGGACAAGAGCTTATGGATATTTAAAGGGAGAAAAAGGAGTTCATAGACTTGTTAGAATATCGCCTTTTGATGCTAATAAAAAAAGACATACATCTTTTGCTTCTGTGGATATAATGCCAGAGGTTGATGAGACAGTTGAGATAACGATAGATTCAGGAGATTTAAGAGTTGATACATATAGAGCTTCAGGAGCTGGAGGACAACACGTAAACATGACGGATTCGGCAGTAAGAATTACTCACATACCGACTGGTGTTGTTGTAACTTGTCAAAGAGAGAGATCACAATTAAGTAATAGAGAAACAGCAATGAAACTTTTAAAATCTAAACTTTTAGAGATTGAGATGAAAAAGAAAGAGGAAGAACTAAAAAAAATTCAAGGAGAACAAAGTGATATAGGTTGGGGAAATCAGATAAGATCATATGTATTCCAACCTTATACAATGGTTAAAGACCATAGGACTGCCGTGGAATCAGGAAACATAAGAGCTGTTATGGATGGAGATATCGATGACTTCATAAATGGTTATTTAAGATGGTCAAAAAATAAAAACTAGTATGCTATCTTGAAATTATTAAATATATGGATTATAATATAGGGTACAAATTACAAAAAAGGGAGAGATTATGATGGAAAGAAGAGTAAGAACGAGAATCGCACCTTCTCCAACAGGAGATCCACATGTAGGAACAGCTTACATTGCGTTATTCAACTTAGCTTTTGCTTATAAAAACGGTGGAGACTTTATACTAAGAATAGAGGACACTGACCAAAACAGATATACAGAAGGATCAGAGCAAATGATATTTGATGCTCTTAAGTGGTTAGGATTAGACTACGCAGAGGGTCCTGATGTTGGTGGACCAACTGGACCATACAGACAATCTGAGAGATTCCATTTATATGGAGAGTATGCTCATAAATTAGTTGAAAAAGGAGAAGCTTACCACTGCTTCTGTACTCAAGAGAGATTAGAGAAATTAAGAGAAAGACAAAAAGCTATGGGAAAAGCTCCAGGATATGATGGACACTGTAGATCTCTTTCAAAAGAGGAAGTAGAAGCTAAATTAGCAGCTAAAGAGGAGTTTGTAATCAGACTTAAGATGCCTTATGAAGGAGAAACTATCATAAAAGATAGATTAAGAGGGGATATCGTTTTTGAAAATAACAAAATCGATGACCAAGTTTTATTAAAAGGAGATGGATTCCCAACTTATCATTTAGCAAACGTTGTAGATGATTACTTAATGAATATCACTCATGTAATAAGAGCAGAGGAGTGGATTGCATCTACACCTAAGCATATTCAATTATATAAGGCGTTTGGATGGCAAGAGCCTGAATTCATACATATGCCTTTACTTAGAAATTCAGATAGAACAAAAATATCTAAGAGAAAGAATCCAGTTTCATTAAACTGGTATAAAGAGGAAGGATACTTAAAAGAGGGTATCGTAAACTTCTTAGGATTAATGGGATACTCATTTGGAGAAAACAAAGAGATATTCACATTACAAGAGTTCAATGAGAACTTTGATATCGACAAGGTATCTTTAGGAGGTCCTGTATTTGACTTAGTTAAATTAGGATGGGTAAACAACCAACACATGAGAATGAAGGATTTAAAAGAGTTAACTGAGTTAGCTGTACCATTCTTTAGAAATGCTGGACTAATCGGAGAAGAATTAACAGCGAAAGACTTTGAAACACTTTCAAGAATTGTTGATATCTTAAGAGAAGGGGCTCAAACAATAAAAGAGATTGTTGCTCAATCTGAAGTATACTTCAAAGATGAATATACTTTACCAGTTGTAACAGAAGAAACTGATAAGAAAGAAGTTAAAGGAATCGAAAGACTTTATACAGTTATTCAAGATGAAGCTGGAAAAAAATCAATCAATTTATTCGAAGAGAAAATAGCTGCAGAATCAGAAGAGATTTCTATTGATAGAGCAAAAGACTTATTAAAAGAAACTCTAGATACAATAGGAGAGGGACCAGGAAAAGTTTACATGCCTTTAAGAGCAGTATTAACTGGATTACCAAAGGGAGCAGATTTATATAACTTAGTTTCTATTATTGGAAGAGATAGAACTTTAGCAAGAATAGAAAGAATGAAAAAATTATACAATATTTAATTTAGATTTTTAGTGGAGTTTATAGCTCCACTTTTTTTTAAGAAAAAAAAGAAAAAGAAAAATTAGTAGTAGTTTATTTAAAAGTGAATGTTTAGCATCAGAGGAGGACTATGAAAACACATATTTTAATGGGAAAATTATTTTTAAATTCATTTAATATTTTAAAAGAGATCCAAAAAGAAGTTGAGAAAGATTTAAAAAGCTTAGAGTTTCAAAATGAGATTAAAGTAGAGTTTAAAAATTTAAATTTTATGGATTCATTTAAAAAGAATTTTTTTACATTATTAATGTTATCTATTATGATTGATAGTAAAATATCTAAAAAAAATATAGTGAAATACGGAAAAATTATTTTATATTTGAGACAGATTGTAACTTCAACAGATAATGTAATTGATGATGAAAAGAAAGGTATAATTTTTATTGATGAGTTAAAAAATACAGTGGTTTCAAATAGTTTAATCATGCTTTTTTGTCAAAATTTTTTGACTAAAACGTGCTTAGAAATAGATTTTGATGGTGAATTAACTCAAAAAGTTTTTAATAAGATATATATTATTGCAGGAAGTGAAAGTCTTAGAGATAGAGAACAGTATAAGGTATATCCAGATGAAAACTATATTCTATCTAATATTCATAACGGTATTGGAGGAGAGCTTTTAAAAATTAGTTTAGAAGTGCCATTAGAAGTGGAAAAAAATCAAAAGTTAGAAGAGAGTGCAAAAGCAATATATATGATTGGAATGTCTTTGCAGGCTCTAGATGATTTTTTTGACATGGATGAAGATAGATTAGCTGGTAAAGTCAATCTATACGAAGCAAAATTATTATATTCTCATGAATCACAAGAAGTTGTAGAGGAAATATATTTGAAAGAGGTTTTAGATAAAGCTTATAGCGGTTTTAGAGTTTTAGAAAAAAATGGATATCCAATAAATAGAAGAGAAGCTAAAAGAATATTAAAAAAATTATTCCAATTAAGAGGATTGAAAGAATATTCTAAAATATTAGACCAGGAGGATGATTCAGAAGATGGATATGAAAAAGATAATGATAACCAATTGGCAAAATATAGACTATGTGAATATTGAAATAGAAAAATTACTGATATTAATTGGAGAATCAAATAGAGGAAAAACTAGTATTTTAAAAGCTTTATCAGCTTTTTTTGGAGAATATGAAATAAAAAAAGATGACTTTAAAGATATAAAAAAAGCAATAGAGATAAGAATAAAATGTTATAAAAATAATCGAGGTTTTTTAACATTGAAGTTATTGAAAAAAGAAAATGAAGAGATTAAGTATTTTGTAGTTCAGCACGGAAAAGAAGTTGAAATAGATTTAGAAATATTAAAAAAAGAGTATATTACAATCAGAGGTGCAATTATTACTTCAAAGGATAATTCAGTTTATGAAGGCTTACTTAGAGTGAGGGATATATTTTTAGATAATTTAGATAATCAAATAATAAAAGATTTAAATAGTAAACTATCTTATTTAAAAAATAATAAATTGTCTCAAAGTTTACAGAGAAAGATTTTATTTAGTTTTTTAAAAAATATTTTGTATAGTTTAGATGAATATGAAATAAAAATAAAATCAAAGCTTTCTGATTTGTTTTTAATATTTGAAGAGCCTGAGCTGCATTTAAATCCTCAAGAAAGTCGAGAGATGTATTCGTTGTTAATAAAACTTTCTAAAATAGGTGTACAAATAATTTTAGAAACTCATTCAAGTTATTTTGTGGGATTGAAACAGTATAGATCTATATGTTTAGTTAAAAAAATAAGAGGTGAGATCAAAGTTTTTCAATATACAGGAAAGCTTTTAAATGGAGATGAAATTAAAAACTTTAATATGAACTACTGGATAAATCCAGATAGAGGTGAGATGTTTTTTGCAAAAAAAGTTATTTTGGTAGAGGGACAAACTGATAAAATTGCACTTTCTTATTTAGCAAAAAAAATAGGGATATATAATTATAACTACTCTATAATCGAATGTGGAAGTAAAAGTATAATACCTCAATTTATAAAAGTTTTAAATGGATATAAAATACCTTACATAGCTGTTTATGATAAAGATAATCATGAATGGAGAAGTGACACAGAGTTAGATAGTTCAAATTTAAAAAATAAGAAAATTAGAGGAATTATAAATAGGTTTATTGGGGATTATATTGAGTTTGAAAACGATATAGAAGAAGAGATTTGTGAAGAGAAAAGAGAAAGAAAAAATTATAAGAACAAGCCTTATTATACTCTACAAAAAATAAGTGAAAAAGATTTTGTGATACCAAAAAAACTAGAAAATAAAATAAGAAGAATATATAAATAGCGATAGATTTTTAAGTTTCTATCGCTATTTTTTCTTTAAAAAATAAACGCTCCTGAAATCGCAGTAACTAATAAAATAATAATTGGATTTATTTTAGCAAAATATTTTGTTCCTATAAAAACAATCAGAAAAATTATAGTTGCTTTAATACTTTGAGAATAATCATTTACAAAAAAAGTAGGTTTAGCAATAATAATTCCAGCAAATGTAATTAAAGCTAAAGTAACTGGCTTAACTCCTTTAAAGAAAAACTCTTTTTTTTGATTATTTTTTATCTTAGAAAATAGACTTGCAATTATTAGTATTACAATAAACGATGGAAGTGCAGAACCAAGAGTTGCAATTCCAGCACCTAAAATCCCACCTACTTTGTGTCCAACAAAAGTAGCGGTGTTTATAGCGATAGGCCCAGGTGTAACTTGTGATATAGCGATAACATCTAAAAACTCTGCTTCTGTTAACCAATTGTGTTTAAATACAACCTCTTGTATTATTGGAAGCATAGCTAGACCACCTCCGAAAGAGAAAATTCCTATTTTAAAAAATTCAATAAAAAGTATTAAGTAGATCATTTTTCACCTCTAATAGTAAAGAATATAATACATCCAATTCCAAAAAATAATATCAAAGTAATTGGTGATACATTAAAGAAAATCAATCCAATTAACGAAGTAGTAAAAATAATATAGCTAAAATAATCAACTAAAGTATTTTTAGATAGTTTAATAACAGATGATAGAATAAGTGCAGCAATTCCAGCTCTTAGCCCAATAAATATTTTTTGCATTGTAGGATTAAGAAAACTCTTAGAGAAAAATGCCGAGATTATAGTTATGACAAGAAGCGAAGGAGCAACAACTCCTAAAGTAGCTGCCATAGATCCTAAAATTCCCGCTTTCTTTTTTCCTATAAATGTAGCTGCATTTATAGCAATAGGTCCAGGGGTCATTTGTGAAATAGTTATAATTTCAAGTAACTCATCTTTATCAATCCATTTTTTTTCATTTATCATTTCTCTTTCGATTAAAGGAATCATAGCATATCCACCTCCGAAAGTAGATATCCCTATCTTAAAGAAAGTAAGAAACAGTTCTAGCATAAAAATCCTCCTTAAATTTAAGTAAAAGCAGAGGACTTCCTCTGCTTTTATATAAATAAATTTTATTATACGTTATACATCTCTTTGATTTTAGCTTGTAGCTCTTCATCTGCGATATAATCATCATACTCAGTTAGCTTGTCAATGATTCCAGCTGGAGTAATTTCAATTATTCTATTAGCAACAGTTTGGATAAACTCATGGTCATGAGCTCCGAATAGTATAGTTCCTTTGAAATTAGTTAAAGCTTTGTTTAGTGATGTAATAGACTCTAGGTCTAAATGGTCTGTAGGGTTATCGAAGATTAAAACGTTAGCGTTAGTTAACATCATTCTAGATAACATACATCTTACTTTTTCTCCTCCAGAAAGAACTTTAGCTTTCTTTGTAGCTTCTTCTCCAGAGAATAACATTCTTCCTAAGAATCCTCTTACGAATGCATCGTGTTGATCAGGTGAATATTGTCTTAACCAATCGATTAAGTCAAGGTCACAGTTTTCGAAGAATGCAGAGTTATCTTTAGGCATATAAGCTTGAGTAGTTGTAACTCCCCAAGAGTAAGTTCCGCTATCAGCTTCCATTTCTCCAGCTAAGATAGAGAACAGAGTTGTTTTAACAATATCATTTTGAGAAATAAATACAACTTTATCGTTAGTATTAATTGTGAATGATACGTTATCTAAGATCTTAACTCCATCGATAACTTTAGTAAGATTTTCAACTTTAAGAAGGTTGTTTCCAGCTTCTCTCTCAGGTTTGAATTCCACGAATGGATATTTTCTGTTAGAGATTTGCATATCTTCAAGTTGTAATTTATCTAATTGCTTCTTTCTTGAAGTTGCTTGCTTAGATTTTGATGCGTTAGCACTGAATCTAGCGATGAACTCTTGAAGCTCTTGTCTTTTTTGCTCTAATTTCTTATTTTTGTTATTAATTAATGTTTGCATTAATTGGTTTGACTCATACCAGAAATCATAGTTTCCAACATACATTTTAACTTTTCCGTAGTCGATATCAGTAATATGAGTACAAACTTTGTTTAAGAAGTGTCTATCATGAGATATAACAATAACAGTAGTATCTTCTAAGTTCATTAAGAACTCTTCTAACCACGCTATAGCTTGAATATCAAGACCGTTTGTAGGCTCGTCTAGTAATAGAACATCAGGATTTCCAAATAAAGCTTGAGCAAGTAAAACTTTAACTTTATCAGGCTCGCTAAGTTCTTTCATTAACTTGTAATGTAAGTCAGCAGTTATTCCTAAACCAGTTAAAAGCATTTCAGCTTCTGTTTCAGCTTCCCAACCATTTAATTCAGCGAATTCTCCTTCTAATTCAGCAGCTCTCATACCATCCTCATCAGAGAATTCACTTTTAGAATATATTTCGTTTCTTTCTTCAATTATTTTCCAAAGTTTAGTATGTCCCATTAAAAGAACGTTAATAACTGAATCTTCTTCGTGAGCAAAGTGATCCTGCTTAAGAACAGCCATTCTTTTGTTTTTATCAAAAATTACATCTCCTTCAGTAGGGTCTAAATCTCCTGAAAGTATTTTAACAAATGTTGATTTTCCGGCACCGTTTGCACCAATAAGTCCATAACAGTTTCCAGGAGTAAATTTAACACTTACATCCTCGAAAAGTTTTCTACCAGAGAATCTCATACTTAGATTGCTAGTTGCTATCATCTTAAAAAATTCCTCCTAAATATTTATAATATAAATTTTATTTTTAAACACGTATCGCAATTATTATACCATGAAATTTAATAATAAGAAACATAATATATTTTCTTTTTTTTTAAATTATGTTAAAATATTCTATAAAATAAAAAAAGAAAGAGAGGGAAAATAGTGAATTTATTTACTCCTTTAAATATAAAAAATAAAAAATTAAAAAATAGAGTGGTTTTACCACCTTTAGTTAGATTCTCTATGGTTGAAAAAGATGGATATGTAACAGAAGGGCTTTTAGAGTGGTATAAAGATGTTGCAGAAGGTGGAACAGGTTTAATTATAGTAGAAGCTAGCTGTGTAGCTGAAGATGGTAAATTAAGGGATAATCAAATAGGAATTTGGGATGATAAATTTGTAGAAGGGTTATCAAAAGTTGCTAAAATTGGAAAACAATATGACGTTCCAATGTTGATTCAAATCCATCATGCTGGGTTTAAAGAGGAGATTGCAACAGTATCAGAAGAGATATTAGATAGAATTTTAAATCAATTTGTAGATGCTTTTAGAAGAGCAAAAAAAGCTGGATTTGATGGAATAGAAATTCATGGAGCTCACACATATCTACTTTCTCAGTTAAATTCGAGACTTTGGAATACTAGAGAGGATAAATATGGAGGAACTTTTGAAAAAAGAATGTTTTTTACTAAAGAGTTGATAGAAAGAACCAGAGATCTTTTTGATGAAGATTTCATTTTAGGATATAGAATGGGTGGAAATGAGCCAACTTTAGAAGATGGAATAGAGATTGCTAAATATTTAGAAAAAGTTGGAGTAGATGTAATTCATGTTTCGTCAGGAGTTCCAGATCCAGAGAAAAAGCAGTTGGTAAAAGTTGATGTGCCAGAAGATTTTGAATATGATTGGGTGGTGTATTTAGGTGTAGAGATAAAAAAACATGTAGATGTACCGGTTATAGGTGTAAGAAATATAAAAACTGAAGAGCAAGCAAGTGCTTTGATAGAAAATGAGATGTTAGATTTAGTTGCTATTGGAAGAGGAATGATTGCTAGGCCTAATTGGGTTCAATTTGCTAAAAAAGAGTATTTTAAAAGAACTGGAAAATTGGTGGATTAATGGAGATTAAAAGTTTAGATATTTTCTGTGAGATAATTGATAACTTTGGAGATATTGGTGTAGTTTATAGACTTGCGAAAGAGTTAAAAAACAGATATAATAAAGAGGTAAATATCAGAGTTTTTCTAAATAGATTAGATGAATTTTTAGCGTTAAATAAAAGGGCTAAGAATATTGGTTATCAGAATATAGATGGAATTGAGTATATAACTAATGAATATTTAGCTAAAAATATATGTACATTTTCTCCTGCAAATGTTATAATAGAGGCCTTTGGATGTAATATTTTAGAGGAATATTTAGATAAGGCTAAAGATGAATCGTCATTATTAGTAAACCTAGAATATTTATCTGGAGAAAGTTGGATAGAAGATATTCACTTGATGGAATCACCTATTGGAGCTAAAAAGTTAAAAAAATATTTCTTTATGCCTGGCTTTAAAGAAAATACAGGTGGAGTAATTGTAGATAAATTATTCTTGGATAGAAAAATAAAAGTAAAATCTAATTCAGAGCTCTATATGAAAAAATATATGCCTGATTTATTTGATAAAGAGTATTTTATAGGAACAATATTTAGTTATGAAAAAAACTTTATGCCTCTTTTGGATGTTTTACTAAAAAATGGGAAAAATAATTGTTTATTAGTTCTAGGTCAAAAATCTCAAGAGAGTATTAAATCTATTTTAGATAATTTTGATTTTATTGAAACTTCAAAAGATAATTTTGAAGTTGAGAATATAAAGATTAAATTTATGCCATTTTTAGAGCAAGAGGAATATGAGGAATTAATTAATTTAGTTCACTATAATTTTGTAAGAGGAGAGGATTCTTTTGTTAGAGCCTTGCTTACAGGAAAACCTTTTATGTGGCATATATACTTACAAGAAGAGATGGCACATATGGATAAAATAGATGGATTCATCCATAGATACAGAGAAGTTTTAGAGGATAAAAATTTAGATAATCCTTTAAATATACACACAAAGCTATTAAGAGATTATAATTTAAGAGATAATAACTCTTTAGAGTTAGGTAAAGAAGATTTTGAAGACTTTTTTAAAGAGTTTGACAACATATCAAAACTTACCGATGCTTATTCAGAGTATATCGAATTAAAGTGTAATCTTATAGATAAATTAAATAGATTTATTTTAAAATATTAGGAGGTTCAATTATGAAAACTGCTCAAGAACTAAGAGCTGGAAGTACAGTAAAGATCGGAAATGATCCTTACGTAATTTTAAAAGCAGAATACAACAAATCAGGAAGAAACTCTGCGATGATGAAGTACAAAATGAAAAACTTATTAAACGGAAACATATCTGACGCTATCTACAAAGCTGACGATAAGATGGACGATATCAGACTTGATAAAGTTAAAGCTGTTTACTCATACAACGATGGAGATTTCTATGTATTCTCTAACCCTGAAACTTGGGATCAAATCGAGTTAAAGGATGAGGATTTAGGAGACGCTTTAAACTATTTAGAAGAAGGAATGGAATTAGAGGTAGTTTACTACGAATCAACTCCAGTTGCAGTTGAGTTACCTAACTTTGTTGAAAGACAAGTAACTTATACTGAACCAGGATTAAGAGGAGATACTTCAGGAAAAGTAATGAAGCCTGCTAGAATCAATTCAGGATTCGAAATTCCAGTACCTATATTCGTTGAGCAAGATGAGTGGATCAAGATTGACACTAGAACAAACGAATATGTAGAGAGAATCAAAAGATAATAAATTAAAAACTGAGGTTTCCCTCAGTTTTTTTTTATAAGATTATATTTAAGCTTTATATTTTTACAAAAAATAAAAAAGGTCACAAGGCGGACAAGAGTAATCTTATACCCGCATTGAATACCTTAGTGCTGCTTCCTTCCAGATCTGACACGGTTCGATACCAATACGCCATAAGGCTCCTGCCACACACTTGTGACATCTGTAATTATACCACTAAAAAATAAAAAATACAAGTAAAAATATTAAAAAATATTCTTAAAGAAGTTTTTTATTTTATTTTTCTTATCTTCAAAACTATTTTTATACTCATTTTTCAATTGATTTTGTAGAAAATCATTGAATACAATTCTATTACTAGCTAATATTCTTCTGATTTCATCAGGTAGTGAAGTTTTTATATTTATAAAGTTTGTATTTGTAGAAAAATTAGTATGAATTTTTAAGTGATATTCTTTTTGTTCAGATAACTTCATAAATTCATTTAAGATATCTTTTTTGAAATTATCTAAATTTTTAGAATTCAAAATAATATCTTTATTAAACTGAGCACGATTAATCTCTGTAGTACCATCTATTTTAAAAATCTCTCCATTTATATTTATTATCTGCTCACTGCTAACCACTCCTGATGAAAGATAATTTTCGATTTCATTAAAAGAGTTGAAAGCAAAGTTACTAAGTTTTAAATAGACAGTTCCAGAGAAAGTTTGGCTATTTAAATCACCATAAATTTTTCCAATCCCATCACCACGTGTTTCTTTCAGGGTGATATTTATAGGAAGAGATATATTTTTAGATAAGTTTGTATTAAAGTTTTCTAGGTTACCAGAAAAGTTAATAGATTTAGTAGTACCTGAAAATGAGATACTTTTGATGAAAATATTGTTTTCATTATCACTAGATTTTATTTTATAGATAAATTCTTTAGATTTTTTAGAAAAAGAGTTAATCTCATTTTTAAGATGGAAATTGACTTCATTTTGAATGATAATATCAATAAAATCAGCATTTTTAATAAGAAAATTAATTAAATTATTTGAAGCATTTTTAGAAAGGTTTTCTCTATTTAGTGCTGAATTAAAAAGGCTAGAAAGATTACTTTCATTTTTAATTTGCTTATCAAATTCACTTAAAAATTGAGAAGTTTTTTCATTTTTACTAACTTGTTTAGCTCCTAAGATATTTTCTTCAGAAGAATCAACATTGTTTATAAAGATAATATCTTTAATATGGATTGATTCTATAGTGAAGTTTTTTTTATCTTTTAAATAATCTTTGAAATTCATTTTAGTATAAAGATTGGTTACTAAAATACCATCTTTTTCTAAAATAGTATTTTTAAGTTCGAAAGAATTACTAAAAATATTTAAATTCGCTTTCTTTATAGTGATATCTTGTTTTAAAGATTTAGATAACTCTTTTTGAAGTACTTTTTTAAAATAGATATTTTTTCCAATAGAAATTGAAATAAAAAAGATTAAAAAAGTAGAAAAAAAGATTAGTGTTTTATTTTTCATAAATTCCTCCAAAAAAAAGAAAGACAAGAAATAAAATTCTTGCCTTTAAATTTTAATAATTGTTATAAATTAAAGTGCTAATCCACCACTAACTTCAATAGTTTGTCCAGTGATATAAGCTGATTCGTCACTTGCAAGGAATAATACAGCATTAGCAATATCTTCAGGCATTCCTAATTTTCCTAGAGCTGTTCTATCAAGCATTCCTTTAATTACATCTTCAGGTAATACATCAGTCATAGGAGTAGCTATAAATCCAGGAGCAACACAATTAGCTCTTACTTGAGCTCCTTTTCTTGCTAACTCTTTAGACCAAGTTTTAGTCATAGCAATAACTCCACCTTTAGTAGCTGAGTAGTTTGCTTGTCCTATATTTCCATATAATCCAACTACAGATGATATAGTTATAATTGAACCTTTTTTATTTTTAGTCATTAAAGGAGCAACAGCTTGAGTTACATTGAAAACACCTTTTAAGTTAACGCTGATAACAGCATCCCAAGCATCTTCACTCATTCTAACAAATGGAGCATCCTTTGTGATTCCGGCATTATTAACTAAGATATCAACTCTTCCAAATTCATCCTTTATTTTTTTTACTAATTCTTTAATAGCATCTCTATCAGTTACATTTAAAATTTCGTGTCTAACGTTTGTTTGTTCGAAAGTAGCTTCACCCATATCACAAGAGATAACCATTTCAGCACCTTCAGAAGCTAATTTTTCTACTATAGTTCTTCCAATTCCTCTAGCTCCACCAGTTACTAAAGCAATTTTTCCTTCTATTCTATTCATATAGATCCTCCTATAAAATACATGTGTCATTTAATAGTATAATTATTTAAAAAAAATGTCAATGATTTCCTAAAAAAATTAATGAGATGTTCCCATTTTGAATAGGTCTTCATTTAATTTATCAGCTAGCTTACTAGGTAGTAGTAAAACAAGTACATCACCAGCTAAAATTTGTGAATTTCCTTTAGGTATATACTCAACCTCAGCTCTTCTAATAGCTACAACAAGAGTATGTTTTGGCCATTCAATTTCTTTTATTAATTTGTTTTCAAATTCTGAATCAGCAGAAACAGGAATACAAATAAGTGTTTTATCTAAATGCTCGTGTCTATCATCTTCTAAATCATCTTCAATTTTTTTCTTGGGCATTCTTTCATATAGAATTTCATATATTGGTTCAAGTTTTAAAAGCTCAGTTACGTAGTAAGCAACGATAGATATTGTAGCAATAGCTAGAAGATGATCGAAGCTTCCTGTCATTTCTAAAATTAAAATAGTACCAGTAATTGGAGCTCTAACAACAGCCACAAAGAATCCAGCCATACCTAAAATCATATAGTGAATAATAAAATCATTGCTCAAACCAAAATTGCTTATAAGAATAAGAGCATAAATCTTACCTAAAATAGCTCCTAAAACAAGCATAGGTAAGAAAATACCACCCTGAAAACCTGTAGCATATGAGATTGTTGTAAAGAAAAGCTTAGTAATTAATACAAACATTAAAAACAAAATTGTTTGATTTAAGTGAGGAAGTTCTTCAACTAAATGATGTCCTCCACCTGTAATATCAGGCATAACAAAACATATAATAAATGATAGTGTCATAACTGATGAAATTTTAAAAGCTCTAGGTAATTTAATACCTTTAAAAATATCTTGAGTTTTTATTAAAGATAGCGTGAAGAATTTTCCGCAAAAGGCAAGAATAACTCCAAATACTATAAAAAATAAAAATTGAAGATAAGGATTTATATTCGTTGGATATTTAGTGTATAAATTAAATGATGGATTCATATCAAAGATTCTTCTAGCCATAAAGTTTGAACAGATGCTTGCTAGAAACGTACAAATGATAAGTTTAGACGAAAAGAAACGATGAAGTTCTTCCATACTGAAGATGACTCCTGATAGTGGAGCACCAAAAGCACCAGCTAATCCAGCACTCGACCCAGCAGTTACTAAATATTTTTGATCAGTATAATCTCTTTTAAAGACTTTAGTTATACCATATCCGATGTATGATCCTAATTGTACAGAGGGACCCTCTCTACCAAGAGATAATCCAGCACCAATTCCAAGTAAACCACCAAAAAATTTTATTAAAAGTTCTTTCATCCAGAATAGATAATCGAGTTTTCTTAAAATTAAAGCTTTTACTTGAGGAATTCCACTTCCTCCGGTTGTAGGAAATTTTCTAGATATATAATCTACAAAAAGTCCAATTGCTATAAAAATTCCCCAAATAAAAATAAGTTTAATAGGATTAGACAAAAGCTCTTGGCTAATATATTGGCTTCTTAAATGCTCTGCAAAAGATAGACCGTATCTATAAATTGAAACGATAACTCCAGTAACAAGACCAACTAATATTGAAAGAGCATATAATCCCTTATTTTCTTTATGAAGAAGTTCTACATGATTTTGAATATTTCTTTTTTTAATCATAAAATCTCCTTGAAAATGCATTATATTACTCGGGAATAGTAACATAAAACATATAAAAAGTAAAGTAGAATCAAACAAAAGTGAAAGCTTGCGTTATCTGAAAGGATAGGGTAGAATATAGTGTAACAGAATAGTTTAAACTTGATGAGGTGATTGATTATGAAATTTAACAAAATGCAAGGTGCAGGAAATGATTTTATACTATTAGATGGGATAAGAAATACTTATGAAGACTATTCAACAATGGCTAAACAGCTTTGTAATAGACGTTATGGTATTGGTGGCGATGGCTTAATGATTGCCGAAAAAAGTGACGTGGCAGATATAAAAATGGTCTATTATAATTCGGATGGATCAAAAGGTGAGATGTGTGGAAATGGAATTAGATGTTTTTCGAAATTTGTATATGAAGAAGAGCTTGTAAATACAGATGAAATAAAAATTGAAACAGGTGATGGAGTAAAAACAGCATATTTAACAGTGGATAATGATGTTGTTAAAGAGGTAACTATTTATATGGGAATAGCAAGAATGAGTCCTAAAGAGATTCCAGTAAGTTTAAATACTGAAAGAGTGTTGAATGAAAAAATATCGATAAAAGGAAAAGAGTTAGAATACTCTGCAGTATTAATAGGAGTACCTCACGCAGTAATAATAGAAGACGATTTAGAAAAAGTTGATATAAATAGTATTGGAGAAGAGATGGAAAAACACTCGTTGTTCCCGAAGAGAATAAATGTAAACTTTATAGAGATTTTAGAAAGAAATAAAATAAAAATAAAAACTTGGGAAAGAGGCGCAGGAAGAACACTTGCTTGTGGAACGGGGTCTTGCTCAGGGGCTTACATTGCTAATTTATTAGGAATGGTAGATGAGGAAGTAATAGTAGAAACAGAAGGGGGAATATTGAAAATTAAAATAATTGGAGATGAAGTTTTTATGACAGGGTCGGCAGAGACCACATTTAAAGGAGAGATAGAATGGGAATAGCAGAAAAAATTGTATTTATAATATTTTTAATTTTAATAAGTGCTTTTTTCTCGATGGCAGAGATATCACTAGCCGGGGCTAGAAAAATAAAATTACAACTATTAGTAGATGAAGGGAATAGCAACGCTAAAAAAGTAATCGATTTACAGAGTAATCCTGGAAACTTTTTTACAACAGTTCAAATTGGACTAAATATTGTTGCAATATTAGCAGGTATAATAGGGGATGGGATATTAAGCCCAATTTTAAGTAAATATATTTCTAATCCAACAATTGTATTTTTAATATCATTTGCATTTGTAACAGGTGCTTTTGTTGAGTTTGCTGATTTGATTCCGAAAAGATTGGCAATGGTTTATCCTGAAAGAATAGCAGTAACTCTTGTTAATCCAATGAGTTTTACTATAAAATTGCTAACACCTATTGTTTGGATTTTTAATGGGGTTGCTAACTTAGTATTTAAAATCTTTGATACGCCAATTTCAAGAGATGAATTGATAACTCATGATGATATATTTGCATTAGTTGATGCAGGAGCAGCCTCAGGAGTTGTTCATACAAAAGAGCACCATCTGATTGAAAATGTATTTGAATTAGAGCAAAGATGGGTTTCGTCAGCAATGACAACGAGAGACGAAATAATATACTTTACTTTAGAGGAGACAGAGGAAAGTATAAAGCAGAAGATAGCAGAGTATCCACATTCAAAATTTTTGGTTTGTGAAAGTGATATAGATTCTATATACGGTTATGTAGGATCAAAAGATATTCTTCCAAGAATACTAAAAGGTGAATTGAGTGGACTTCAAAATATAAAAGAGATAACAAATAGAAATATTTTAATTATACCAAATACTTTAACTTTATCTGAGATGCTTGATAGATTTAATGAGGCAAGAGAGGATTTTGCAGTTATTTTAAATGAATATGCTCATGTTGTTGGAGTAATAACTCTAAATGATGTAGTGTCTACTTTAATGGGAGATGTAGTATATCCTATGCAAGAGGAATATATAATTAAAAGAAGTGATGGATCTTGGCTAATTGATGGAGTTACAGCTGTTGAGGATGTAAAAAAAGTTTTAGAAATAGAATCTTTCCCTGAAGAAGATAGTTACGAAACGATAGCAGGATTTATAATGTATATGTTGAAAAGTATTCCTAAAAAAGGAGCACATATAGAATACAATGGTTATAGTTTTGAAGTTGTAGACGTTGATAATTTTAAAATAGACCAACTATTAGTAATAAAAGAGGATGAAAAGTCAGAAGATAATGAAGAGAATAAATAAAATGAGTGGCCTTAAATTTTAGGGCCACTCTCTTTTATAATTTATCTTGTGATATTTTGCTCTTTAGCAATTCTTTTAACTTCGTTTGCAACTACTGCAGCAACTCTAGAATCAAAAGCATTAGGAATAACATACTCTGCAGTTAACTCTTCTTCAGAAACGAGTTTAGCAATTCCAACAGCAGCAGCAATTTTCATCTCTTCTGTTATTTTTTTAGCTTTAGCATCTAAAGCTCCTCTGAATATTCCAGGGAACGCTAAAACATTATTAACTTGATTTGGATAATCAGATCTTCCTGTTCCGACAATTTTAGCTCCACCAGCGATAGCATCTTCAGGCATGATTTCAGGACTAGGATTAGCCATAGCAAATACGATAGAATCTTTATTCATACTCTTTACCATATCAATTGAAAGTATATTTGCAGCAGAAACTCCAATAAAGACATCTCTTCCATCTACAGCTTCTTTAAGACCACCTTTAATATTGTCAGGGTTCGTAATATCGGCAATCTCTGATTTTAGGAAATTATACGTAGTTTTATCATCTTTATTTATAATTCCATCAATGTCATTAACAACGATATCTTTAGCTCCCATTTTAATAAGAAGCTTGATGATAGAACTTCCAGCCGCTCCAGCACCACTAACAACAAACTTAGCACTTTCAAATGATTTATTAACTAATTTAAAAGAGTTTATAAGAGCCGCAACAACAACAATTGCAGTTCCGTGTTGATCGTCATGGAAAACAGGAATATCTAACTCTTCTTTAAGTCTAGTTTCAATTTCAACACATCTAGGAGCAGAGATATCCTCAAGATTTATTCCACCAAAACCAGGTGCAATAAGTTTAACAGCTTTTATAATTTCCTCTGTATCTTGAGTGTCTAAACATATTGGGAAGGCGTCAACACCAGCAAATTGTTTGAAAAGAATAGCCTTACCTTCCATAACAGGAAGAGCAGCTTCTGGACCGATATTTCCCAATCCTAAAACAGCAGAACCATCAGTTACGACTGCTACCATATTTCCTTTTGATGTATATTTATAAACATTTTCTACATCTTCTTTAATTGCTAAACAAGGCGCAGCAACCCCAGGAGAGTAAGCAAGACTTAGTTCCTCTTTATTTGTAACTGCAACTTTAGAAATTACTTCAATTTTCCCTAAGTGAGTTTCGTGTAATTCTAAAGATTTTTCAAAAACTGTAGACATAAAAATTACCCCTTTAATTAAATTTATTTTTTATTTATTTTGAGCTATTTCTAGCGATTTCGTATAAATCATTTCCTTCAGTATCGTTGATAACGATAGCTGGGAAATCAATAACTTCAAGTTTTCTTATAGCTTCAGCACCAAGATCTTCATAGGCAATAATTTCACTACTTTTAACAGATTTAGCTATAAGTGCAGCAGCTCCACCAACAGCTGCAAAATAGATAGCTCCATTTTTAACAATAGAGTCTCTAACTTTTTGGTCTCTAGCACCTTTTCCAATCATACCTTTAAGGCCTTGATCTAAAATATCGGGTGAGTATGAATCCATTCTATAGCTAGTTGTAGGACCACAGCTTCCAATAGGTTGACCAGGTTTTGCGGGAGTAGGTCCAGCATAGTATATAATTTGACCTTTTACATCAAAAGGTAGTTCTTTACCCTCTTCTAAAAGTTTAATAAGTCTAGCATGAGCGGCATCTCTAGCTGTATATATAACTCCTGTTATAGAAACAGCATCACCTGATTTTAATTTTTTGATATCTTCATCTTTTAATGGAGTAGTCAATTTAATCATAATGTAACCTCCTTATGTCTAGCGGCATGACAATTCAAGTTAACTGCAACAGGTAAAGATGCAAAATGGCAAGCTTGAGTTTCAACCTTAACAGCTAAAGCAGTTGTTTTTCCACCAAGCCCTTGAGGGCCAACATTTGTATCATTAATTAACTTTAGGAGTTCTGCTTCTAAAGCACTAGCGATAGGATCAGGATTAATATCATCAATCTCTCTTAAAAGAGCTTCTTTAGCTAATTCAGCACATCTTTCAAAGTTTCCTCCAATACCAACTCCAACAACAATTGGAGGGCAAGGGTTTCCACCAGCGTTTTTAATACTATCTACTACGAATTTTTTTATACCTTCAACTCCATCAGCAGGTTTAAACATTTTTAATGTACTCATATTTTCAGATCCTCCACCTTTAGGAGCAACTATTATTTTAACTTTATCTGATCCAGGGATGAGTTTAGTATGGATAACAGCAGGAGTATTATCTTGAGTATTTATTCTATCAAGTGGATGTTTTATAACAGACTTTCTTAAATAACCATCTTTATATCCTTTTGCAACTCCAGCGTTTATAGCAGAGTAGATATCTCCATTGATTTTAACTTCTGTTCCAATTTCTAAAAATATAACAACGAGACCAGTGTCTTGACACATAGGAACATTATCCCTAGCTGCAATCTCATCATTTTCAATAATTTGACTTAAAATAACTTTACCCAACTCACTTGTTTCAGTAGTTTGACATTCTTTAATTTTTTTAAGAACATCGCTACCTATAAAATAGTTAGCTTCAATACAAAGTCTAGCCACCTCATTAGTAACTAAATCCAAATCTAGTACTTTCATTTTTTCCTCCTTAATTCCGTGTATGCTTTTTTGTCTATAAAATTAAAGAAAGGCACCATCTTTATTTAAAATAATAAAGAGGCGCCTTCTTAAAAAAATTACTTTTTGATTTTAACTCTCATTAAAAGGTCTCCTATTTTAACATCCCCAGAAGCAACAACTTCTAATGCTTCAACTTGGTCCATGTTAGCAATTATAACAGGAGTTTTAGTTGATTTAGCATTTTCTTTAATGTAAGCTAAATCGTATTTAATAAGCTCATCTTTAACCTCTACAGTTGATCCAGGTTCAGCGATTCTAGTGAATCCTTCTCCGTTTAATTTTACTGTGTCAATACCAAAGTGAACGATTAACTCAAGTCCGTTAGAAACCTCGAAACTAACTGCGTGGTTAGTAGCGAAAATATCAATTTCTCCAGCTACAGGTGAGCAGATAGCTCCCTCAGTAGGATCAATCCCACATCCGTCTCCAATCATTTTTTGAGAGAAAGCGTCATCAGGTATTTCGCTTAAAGGAATAACTTTTCCGTTTAATGGTGAGTAAATATTGAACCACTCATCCTCTTTTTTCTTTTTAAAGAAATCAAATAATCCCATAGTCAAATCTCCTTTCAAATTAAATGTGAAATATATGTAATATTATTTCACACTTAGTTCATTAAATCAATAATATTTTTAAAGAAAAGCATACAAAGAATAAAAGAAAATTCTATGTACTATAAATAAATTATATCATAAGTATTAAATATTTTCCTAGAAAATTATTAATATTTTTTTT
>DIXX01000016.1:1231-29569 GCA_002428805.1 Cetobacterium sp. UBA6069 | reverse complement strand
TGGATGAAAAATAAATAAAGCTTGACAAAATTAGAATAAAACTTTAATATTGAAGTAAAGTTATATTTTGAACCATATATACTTCGAATACGGCGAAGAGTTTCTACGAGCTACCTTAAATAGCTTTCTATGGGTCAAAACTTAAATTTTTTTATTTAAGTTTTTTTGACCTGTTTATACAGGTCTTTTTTATTTTTAGGGGAAATAATTATAAAAATATTTAAAATAAAATTTAGGAGGGAAACATGGAAAGATTGTTTCAATTAAAGGAACACGGAACAACAGTAAGACAGGAGATAGTAGCAGGGGTAACAACGTTTTTAACAATGGCGTATATTATATTTGTAAATCCGTCAATTTTATCAATGACTGGAATGGATAAAGGGGCTTTAATCACTGTAACATGTTTAGCATCAGCAATTGGAACTGCAATAACGGCATTTTGGGTAAATGCACCACTAGCAATGGCACCAGGAATGGGATTAAATGCATTCTTTACTTTTACATTAGTTTTAGGAAATGGAGCAACTTGGGAGCAAGCACTAGGAGTAGTATTTATATCTGGAGTTATATTTTTAGCATTAACATTCTCGGGGTTAAGAGAAAAAATAATTGATGCGATACCATCTGAATTGAGATTAGCTGTTGGAGCAGGTATAGGTCTATTTATAGCGTTCTTAGGAATGCAAGGTATGGGACTTATAGTAAGTAATCCAGCAACAATAGTAGCTTTAGGAAAATTTAATTTAAATGTAGTTCTAGGGTTAGTTGGATTTGCAATAATGGGGCTATTAGAGATGAAAAAAGTAAAAGGTGGAATATTAATTGGAATTGTAACTACGACAGTTTTAGGAATAATATTTGGAGCAGTAGAATTACCTTCTCAAATTATTTCGATGCCTCCAAGCCCAGCACCAATAGCTTTAAAATTAGATATATTAGGAGCAATTAAACCAGTATTTTTAGGATCAATATTCTCATTTATGTTTGTTGATTTGTTTGATTCTCTAGGAACAATTATGGCTTGTGCTCATGAAGCAGAAATGATTGATGAAAAAGGTAAAATAAAAAATGTAAGTAAAATACTAGAAGCTGATGCTATAGCGACAGTAATAGGTTCACTTTTAGGAACGTCTACAACAACTACATTCGTAGAATCAGCATCTGGAATTGCGGTAGGAGGAAGAACAGGTCTTACAGCATTAACAACAGCAATATTGTTTATAGTATCGTTATTCTTCTCACCAATTATAGGGGTTGTACCAGCTTTTGCGACAGCACCAGCACTAATATTAGTTGGGGTGTATATGTTTAAAAATTTATTAGATATAGATTTCCATAATATAGAAGTAGCTATTCCATGTTTCTTGATAATAATAATGATGCCATTAACTTATAGTATTTCAATTGGAATATCATTTGGGTTTATCTCTTACGTATTAGTTTCTGTATTTAGTGGAAAAATTACGAATATAAAACCGATTATGTGGATAATAGGGTTCTTCTCAGTTGTAGAGTTAATGTTTAAATAAAAACAAAAAAGGAGTTTATCATATAAGATGATAGACTCCTTTACTATTTAAACTCTATTTTTTAAATCAATTTTCTTTTCACTTCTTATAAAAATACTTCCAATAAAAGCTATTAAAGATGGAATAATCCATGGGAATCCAGCTTGAGCTAATGGGATAAAACTTAAATCAATTTTAAAAGTTTCAGCAAGACTAACAATTAACGTTATACTTACAACAGCTTTAAATGTTAAGTGATTTTTAATACCAAAAATATTTAACAATATAAGAACAATAGTTACAGGGTATAAGATAACTAAAACCGGAATTGATAAACTGATTATATAATCTAATCCAGCTACAGATAATACAGTAGAGAATAGGCACATACCGATAGCCATTTTTTTGTAAGAAATTTTAGTTAATTTTGAGAACCAATCACTAGCAAGAGCAACTAAACCAACTGAAGTTGTTAAACAAGCTGCTGCAACACAAATACCGAAAGCAATTTTACCAATATTTCCTAAAGTTAATTGTGCTAGAGTTAGAGTTGTTTGTGCAGTAGTTAATCCTTTGATGCTACTGATTTGTGCCCCTAAGTATATTAAACTAAGGTAGATAAAACCTAATCCAATAGCAGCAATGAAACCAGCATTACTTAAAAATAATTTTTGTTCATTTTTATCTGTAATTCCTTTTCCTTCAAGTCCACTAATGATTATCACACCAAATAAAACAGAAGCAAGAGCATCCATAGTTTGATATCCGCTTATAAAACCATAAGAAAGAGGATTTCCTGAAATTGTAGATTGAACAGGAGTACCTAAATCACCAGTAATACCAAGTATAGTTATTAAAGATAGAATAAGTAAAATAATAGGAGTTAAAAATTTTCCTAATATATCAGTTATGCTTGATTCGTTTAAAACTAAAAAAAGTGTAATACCAAAGAAAACTACAGATGTAAGAACTGCAATTGTTGTTGGATTAGAATTTGGGAATAATGGAAGGACTCCCATTTCAAATGTCGTTGATCCAGTTCTTGGAATAGCAAATAGTGGTCCAATAACTAATATTAATGTTGTAGAGTATATTGTGTTAAATCTGTTTGAAACTTTATCAGCAAACTCGTTAAGACTACCAACTTTAGTGAATGCTAAAATTCCTAATAGTGGTAAACCTATTCCTGTAAGAAAAAATCCTAAACCAGCCTTAAACCAGTCTTGTCCAACAGCAACTCCAACTGAAGGTGGGAATAAAAGATTTCCAGCACCAAAAAACATAGAAAATAGAGCGAACCCTAAAATTAAAATCTCTTTCTTTTTGTTCATTATAACCTCCAAAAATTTAGTATTATAGTATTGAAAAAATGTGTGTGTTTAAATAATTAGCAAAATTGTATCAAAAAAACAAAAAAAAAGCAAGTTCAAATATTTAAAATAAAGTATGAATGTATTAAAAAATAAGTACACGGAACAAAAAAAGTGGCTTCATAAATAAGAAAAGCCAATAAAATAAAGCGGTTGTGGTTTAAAAATACGAACAAAAAAATAAAAAAATTGTTATCTACTAAATAAAGATAATAAATGTTAGGATTATAAGTGAGAAATATACTTAATAATTAATCAATAAAGGAGGCGAAAATACAGTTGATAAAAGAAATTATAAATAATGTTAACTCGATTCTATGGGAAAAAAATATTTTGGTTGCTATGTTGATAGGAATGGCGTTATATGCTAGTTATAGAACTAAGTTTATGCAGATTAGGTTATTTGGACAAATTATCAAAACTTTAAAGGGCGAGAATACAAATGGAGAAGGGATGAGTTCCTTAGAAGCCTTTTATTTAGGAACAGCTTGTAGAGTTGGAGCAGGTAATATAGCTGGAGTTGTAGCCGCAATATCAATAGGTGGGCCAGGGGCTTTATTTTGGATGTGGATTGTAGCACTATTAGGAGCATCTACATCATTTGTAGAATCAGTTTTAGCAGTAATATATCGTGAAAAATCTAAAGATGGAAGTTATAAAGGCGGAACTCCTTGGATAATAAAAAATAGATTGAAGAAAAAATGGTTAGGAGTAGCTTACTCAATATCTTCATTACTATGTTATATTGGAGTTATTCAAGTTATGTCAAACTCTGTGACAGAATCAATTGTAGGTGCTTATAAATTAAATTCTAATATTATAGGAGCAGTTTTATCAGGATTAGTTGCGTTAACTATTTTTGGAAAAGGAAAAAAAGATAGGATAGTAGCAGCATTAAACAAAATAGTACCGGTTATGGCAATTACATATTTAGGTGTAGTTTTATACATACTAATTACTAATGTAACTGGAATACCTGAAGTATTTATGAGAATATTCTCAGCGGCATTTGGTTTAAATCAATTTGCAGGAGGAGCTTTGGGCGGAGTAATAATGCAAGGTGTCAGAAGAGGGTTGTTTTCAAATGAAGCAGGAAGTGGGAATGGAAATTATGCAGCAGCTTTAGCTGATGTTGATGATCCGGTTAAACAAGGAATGGTTCAATCTTTAAGTGTATTTGTGGATACTTTAATAATATGTAGTGCAACAGCTTTTGTAATATTATTAGCAGACGGAGTAGCGGTAGAGGGGCTAAGTGGAATGGTATTATTCCAAGAAGCTTTGAAAAATCATATTGGCTGGATTGGAGCTCCGTTTACAGTAGTTATCTTATTTTTCTTCTCGTTTAGCACGATTTTAGGTGTGACGTTTTATGGAAGAAATGCATTACACTTTATAAGTGAAAATTCAAATGTTAACGTTCTTTATCAAATTGTAGTTATAATTATGGTTTATATAGGAGCGGTAGAGCAAAACTTAGTTGTATGGTCACTAGCTGATTTTGGATTGGGATTAATGACGGTTTTAAACTTAGTGGCAATTTCACCATTAGTAGGAGAAGCTGTAACATATTTAGAAAAATATGAAGAAAAAATAAAAGAAAAAATAAATATAAAAATATAAAATAATTTTAGTTAGAAACACTATTGGTTTATTTAAAAAATGAGTTTGCATTTTTTAAGAAAATAGGGTTATACATAAAAATGAAGCAGGAGGAAAAATGCATACAGAAGTACAAAAAAAGAAAAAAGGTTTAGTAGATAAGTTCTTAAATATAATAGAAAAAGGTGGAAACGCTTTACCTAATCCAGGAACTTTATTTGCAATATTAGCGTTAATTGTTGTTCTTATATCTGGAATAGGAGGAGTATTAGGTTGGTCAGTTAGTTTTGTTGGAATAAATGGAAGAACATTAAAAACAGAGGAGATGACAATTTATACAAACTCTTTAATGACTAAAGAGGGAGTAAATTATATTTTTAACTCTATGGTAAAAAACTTTACTGATTTTGCACCACTAGGTACAGTTTTAGTAGCTATGATAGGAATAGGGATAGCTGAAAGGTCAGGATTAATAGCTACAATTTTAAGAAAAGTAGCGTTATCAACACCTAAAAAGTTAGTGACAATGATGGTTATATTTTTAGGAATAATGTCAAATGTGGCTGCGGATGCAGGATATGTAGTATTACCTCCACTAGCAGCACTTATATTCTTATCATTTGGAAGACATCCAATAGCGGGATTAGCAGCAGCATTTGCAGGAGTTTCTGGTGGATTCTCAGCAAATTTATTGATTGGTGCTTTAGATCCACTTTTAGGTGGAATTACAACAGAAGCAGCTAAAATTTTAGATCCGAACTATGTTGTTTCACCATCAGCAAATTGGTATTTTATGATTGCGTCAACATTTGTTATAACGTTCTTAGGAACTTTAGTAAATTCTAAAATTGTAGAACCAAGATTGGGAAAATATCTTGGAGATGAAAAAATAGAGTTAGAACAAATTACTAAAGAGGAAAGGAAAGCTTTAAGAGTTGCAGGAGTAGCGACAATAGCTGTAGTATTACTACTTATTCCAGTATATTTTGCTCTTGGTAAAAATTTCTTAATGAGTGGATTAGTTCCGACACTTGTTTTATTCTTTGCTGTTCCTGGATTAGCATATGGAAAGTCGATTGGGACAATAAAAAATGATAGTGACGTAATGGGGATGCTTACAAAATCAATGGAAGGAATGGCTGGATATATAGTTTTAGTATTCTTTGCAGCTCAATTTATAGCATACTTTGGATATACGAATTTAGGAACTATTTTAGCGGTTAAAGGAGCAGATTTTTTAGAGACAACAGGTATTGGAGGAATTCCATTAATCATTGGATTCATAATAGTTGTAGGATTTTTAAATCTATTTATGGGATCGGCATTAGCAAAATGGGCTATTTTAGCACCAGTATTTGTTCCAATGTTAATGAGGGTAGGTTATTCACCTGAATTTACTCAACTGGCATATAGAATAGGAGATTCAACAACTAATATAATATCTCCGTTGATGTCATATTTTGCTATGATAATAGTATTTATGCAAAAATATGATAAAAAATCATCAATTGGTACTTTAATATCAATAATGTTACCGTACTCAGTTGTATTTTTAATAGGGTGGTCAATATTCTTAGCAGTGTGGATGATGAGTGGACTACCAATTGGACCAGAAGTAGATATTTTACTAAGTGGATTCTAAGAACAAAGCATATTCTCATAGATTTTTTTTAAAAATTAATATATAATAATACAAAGAAAATATGGGAGATAGGCGATGAAAAAGATTAGAGTTACGGTTTCTGAAGATATTTGGAGACTTCTGAAAAAAGACTCAGAAGAGTTTGGAATAAATAATAATAAACTTTGTAATTTTATTTTGGATAAATTTAAATACTCTAAAAAATTTGATCTTGATAAATTCATTGAGCCTCAAGGAAGGCCGCTGAAAAAAGTTATACAATTTGATTTAAATGTTGCCAATAAGGGGATATATTATGATGTTTTAAAAGCCAATGAAGTCGATGTAGAAGCTGAATTTTTTAGAGAGTTATTTGAAATTTATTCATCACAATTTAAATATCAAAGAGAGATTTTTATATTTCAAGATACATATAGAGCTGTTTTAGAAGCAATAAAAAATAAAGTTAAAATAAGAATTTTATATATGGAAGAAAGTTTTACAATCTCACCTTACTTTATAAAAAGAGAGGATCAAGGGGATGAGAATTTTATATTTGCATATGATGATGAAAATAAAATCTATAGAAGTATAAAATTAAAAGATGTTATAATTTTAGGTAATTTAAATGAAAAAATACAAGTTAGAGATAAAAAATATATTGAAAACATGAGAAAGAATTTTGATCCGTTTTTAGGAGAGAGATTAGTCATAAAAGCAAGATTTACTCCAAAAGGTGAAAGTATGTTAAAAAGTTTTACTAACTATAAACCTAAATTAATAAAAAAAGAGGAAGAAATATATTTTTTTGAAATGACTTTAGAAAATGCTAAATTTTATTTTTCATCTTTTTTAAAAGAGGTTAGGATAATTGAACCACAAAAACTAAAAGATGAATTGAAGAAATCTTTTCTAGAAGCTTATAAAATTTATGAATAATTATAAAGAAATAGTAAAATATATGTTTATGCATACTTAAATATATTGAAATTGAACTCAATCAGATTTGATTGAGTTTTTTTTAATATTCACTTGAAAAAAAAGGGGAAAGGGTGTATAATTCGAAACTGTATGAAAAGAAATTAGGAGGGAAAAAGTGAAGGTTTATTTAACAAACAAAGAAACAACAGAACAAGTTCTTCTTTTAGGAGAAAATAAGGGACATTACACATTTACTAAGACAATTTTACTTGGATTTATGGGAGGTGTTTATATAGCTCTTTCAGCATTAGGAAATCTAATAGCTAATTTTACTGTCGGTGGTGGAGCAGGAAAGTTTATAGGAGCTACAGTTTTCCCAACAGGATTAATGCTGGTTGTTTTAGTTGGTGGGTCACTATTTACTGGAGATTGTTTAGGATTATTAGCATTTACAAAGGGAAAAGTAGAGAAAACAACATATGTGAGAAATTTAGGAGCAGTTTGGATAGGGAACTTTTTAGGATCAATATTTATAGCATATATCTCTTATTTAGCTGGTAACTACTCGTCACCTGAATTTGCAAAATATGTTGTAGGAGTTGCAGAACATAAAGTGCATCTAACTTTTGTTGAAGCTTTAGCTAGTGGATTTTTATGTAATATTTTAGTTGCTATAGCAGTTTGGTTTGCATTAGCAGCAAAAGATTTAGCAGGAAAAATTTTAGCAATCTGGTTCCCAATTATGTTATTCATCTTGGGAGGATTCCAGCACGTTGTTGCAAATATGTATTATTTAAGTATTGGTAAAATTTTAATGACATCAATTTATTCACCAACTGAAATGGGGATACATTTTATAGCAGTAACAATAGGAAACTTCTTATCAGGAGCTATATTCTTACCTTTAATTTATAAAAAATTATACATGAGCAATTAATTAAAAATACAAAAGAGGAGTAGTGATTAAACTACTCCTCTTTCAATTTATCTATTCTATTTATTTGTCTCTATGAACTGTTCTTCCATCAGCTTGATGGTTTGGTGTCATTGCAATTTCTGTCAATTGAACATTTTCAGGTAGGTTAGTAGCGTATATAACAACATCCGCTACATCGTTAGGAGTTAAAGCCTCAATTCCTTTGTAAGTATTTTTAGCTTTTTCAAGATCACCTTTAAATCTAACTTTGCTAAATTCAGTTTCAACTAATCCAGGTTTGATATTTGTAACTCTAATCTTAGTATCAACCAAATCAATTCTAAGTCCATCAGAGAATGTTTTAACCGCAGCTTTAGTAGCACAGTAAATAGCACCGCCAGCATAAGCACAATCTCCTGCAATAGAACCTATATTTACAACATGTCCACTATCGTTTTTTAGCATTAATGGAATGATAGCACTGCTAATATAAAGCATTCCTTTTATGTTTGTATCAACAACAGTATCAATATCTGTAGGAGATGCAAGGTAAACTTTATCAACTCCTAAAGCTAATCCAGCATTGTTAATTAAGATATCGATTTTCTTAAAAGACTCAGGAAGAGATTTTATTTTCTCTTCAACGTCAGAGCTTTTAGTAACATCCAAAACTAAAGTGAAAACTTTAATTCCATACTTTCTTATTAACTCCTCTTTTAGTGAATCAAGAAGATCAGAGCTTCTAGCTGTTAAAATTAAATTACTACCTTTCTCAGCATATGCAAGAGCACAGCTTCTTCCTATTCCTTTTGTAGCACCTGTAATAAAAACTGTCTTACCATATAATTTGTTCATAGAAACCCCCTTAGCTTAGAATATAAGCATTTTTTATTTTTTCAACACTATCATAAATATTTGTGTTCAAATCTATTTTAATTGAAAAATCTGAAGAGATTTTGTAAAGTGTTTTTCTTTTTTCATAAAGCTCTTCAATGGTCTTGAGTATATCATCAGAGTTATTAAGAAGAGGTCTAGTTTTACTTCGTTTAACTCTTTCATAAATTGTATTCACATCACAATCTAGAAAAACAACGAAGGATGTAGTTTTTAAATTTTTAATATTTACATTATCTACAATAGCCCCACCACCAGTAGAAATAACGATATTATTGTCAGAAGATTCCTCTTCAATAATTTTTCTCTCGAGATCTCTAAAGTGCTTTTCCCCGTATTCCTCAAATATTTCAGGAATAGTTTTTTTTTCTCTAATAGATATACAACGATCGATATCTATAAACTTCATATCTAGACTTTTAGCAAGAATTCTGCCGATTGTAGTTTTTCCACTACCCATAAAGCCTACGAGAGCAATATTAGCTTTCATAAAACCTAGAAATGCTCTCCATTGTCATAATAGTTAGAACCTTCAAGGGGATAGAAGATAACAGTTGTATCATTGTTGGCAGTTAATTTTTTACAAAACTTTGTAATAAAGTCAGCAACTAAATCTTTAGTCTCTTGCCCTCTGTCAAACCAAGCGACGTCAATAAAAGTATATCCTGGAACAATAGCTCCGTCGAAGATATATTCCGTTTCTGCGTGTTCTATAGTGAACCATGTTCTGTCGCACTTAATGATGTCAGTAAGGCCATCAATTAATTCTTTGCTGTTTTCAATTAAAACTTTTTTCTCAATACCTCTAAATTTTAAATGTGGCATATTAGTCCTCCTTTTCTGGTAGAAGAATAACTTCTACACAATTGTTTATGTCAAGTGCTCTATTAGAAAAAATTATAATAGAATTATAGTTTACAATCTCATTATACCTCATAGGAGTATAAAATTCATAGTCTGATATTAAATTTTTTTTCTCCAGGTAATTATTCCAAAAATTATTTGTTTTTAATGCTGTTTCAAAGTTCAGTTCATAATTTTTTTGGATATCTAAAATCTTATTTTTAGGGAACTCTCCTTTTTGAATATTTCCGATAACAGATTTAGTTTTTAAAATAACTTCATCAACCCTTTTAGTGTCAGTACTAAATATAATTTGTAAATAGTTTTCTCCAAAATTAAATTTTTCTAGAGTTGCCGAAGAGGAGATTGAGTAAACTCCACCTATTTTTTCACGAACATCTTCGATAAGTAATATATTTAATAAGCTAGATAACGAATTATACAGAGTTCTATTTTCAATAGTAAAAATATCTTTATATGGGAATGTTAAAATAACCGTAGCTTTCTTATCTATTCCTTGAACAATCTCTTTTTTTAAGTTATTTTTAGGATAGTTTATATCTAATTCCTTTAGAGGTGCTAAATTACTTTCAGTAGGAAGATTAGCAAAGTAGTTATTTAAAACTTCTATTAACTGAGTTTCAGTAATTGAACCAGTTATTATTAATTTATAATCTTTAAAGCTACTGAAAAGATTTGAATATGCTGTTGAAAGATTCTCTTTTGTTACAAAATCTAAATCTTGAAGTTCTAAAGGTGTCCTTCTAGGATGATTAGAATTCAAAGTTTCAAGATAAGTTTTTCTGAAAACAGCTCTTGGTGAAAAATCTCTATTTTTAATCAATTCTCTATTTGTCTTTAAAGTAGAGTCAATGATATTTTCATCAAATTTTGGAGAAGCAATTAGGGTTCTAAAGTATTTTAAGGCTTCATTTAAATCTGATTTAGTTGTTGAAATTTTAAAACCTTGTGTATAGTCATTTATAAAATTGTTAACACTAAAATTTTTTCCTTTGAAATATATTTCTAAAGAGCTATAGTCGATATCCCCAACCCCAGAATTCGATAAGATTTCTGGAAGAAAAAGGGTGTTGATATATTCAGGATAAGTTAAGCTAGAGCTCCCTTGTAATTTAACCAGGTTGATATTTATTTTATCTTTATCAAAATCAGTTTCTTTATATAAAACCTCAATTCCATTAGAAAGCTTTAATTTTGTATAGTCTTTATTTTTTTCAAGTGTTTCAGTTTGACCAGGGTTATTTTTTATTGCTGGAAGCTCAATGTTAAAATTGAATACTTTTATAGCAGAGGTATTTTCTAAAAGAAGGTTATCAATGTAATTTTTAAGATCACCCTCTTTAGGTAAAGAACTTTTCATATTTTCTCTCGAAGTAATAAGTACATCATAGTTTAAAGATAAAATATCCTGACTTAAATTTTTTAAATTTTCAGTAGAGATATCCTTAATCAAATTTAAAGTTAAATTATATTCTTCTTCTGGGCTTAAAAACGTATTGTCATTTAATATATAGTCTATAATTGAAGAAATATAAGTGTCATTTTTTATACTTTCTTTATTGTTTAGTAGTGTTTTTAAGTTGTTGATTAGGTTAATTTTTTCATTTTGCAGTTCTTCTAATGATACTCCGTTTATAGCGATATCTTTAAGATTATTAACGATAATTGCAATAGTTTCATTTATGTTGTTTTCTCTAACTAGGCTTGAAATAGCATATAGCCCTGTTTTGTCATTTAAAGAAAAATTATAAATCGAAGAGTAAGCAAAAGGAGAATCCTTAGCTTTTGATAAAATAGAAAATCTAGTGTTTAAAATAGAATTAAACAGTACTTTTTCGAGTCCTTTTTTAAAAGCAGTTTCGCTATTAATAGAGCTTGTTTTTTCTCTCCACATAATATTAAGGTTAGTTGTAGTTAATTCAGGATCTGTAAATATTGTGATTGAGTCCTCTTTAGATAGAGCGATTTCAAACTCTTTCTTTATTGGAGTTGTTTTATTTTTTAAGCTACTAAAGTTTTCTGAAATTAATTGTTCAACAGCTGAAGTCTCAAAATCACCAACAGCAACGACAGCCATATTCTGTGGTTGATACCACTTTTCATAATAATCTCTTAGAATCTTGGAAGTAGCATTGTTAATAGTTTCAGGAAAACCTATAGGGAATCTTTTTGAGTACCAAGAATCGCCGTATAAAATTTTCTTTTGTAAATCTCCAACTCTTTGAGAGATTCCTTGACGAAGCCTCCACTCTTCAATGATAATTTTCTTTTCATTTTCAACATCTTTTGGATCTAAAGTAATTTCAGAAGCCCATTCTTTTAAAACATCAAAGCCAACAGATAAATCAGCTTCAGAAGTAGGGACTTGCAGTTTATAAACTGTTTCTGAAAAACTAGTATAGGCGTTTAAATCTCCACCAAAACTTAAGCCTAAAGATTGTAGATATTGAACGAGTTCATTTTTTTGATATTTAGTAGTCCCATTAAAGGCCATGTGTTCTAAGAAATGAGCTAATCCTTGCTGATTATCTTCTTCTAAAAGAGAACCAGCCTTAACAACTAAATTAAGAGAAGCTCTATTTTCAGGCTTGCTATTTTTTAAAATATAGTATTCTAAACCATTATCTAGTTTTCCAGAGATAAGGTTCTCAGAAGGAACCAAATTTTTGGTAGGACTAGAAAAAGTAAAAAGTTGTAAAACTAAAAAAAATAAAAATGCAAAGTATCTTCTTTTATTCATAAAATCCTCCTTAGTAAGTTCGTTAAGATATAATTAGATATTAACACTTTCTAAGTTTTATTAAAAGGATTATTTACTGGATTTTTTAAGATAAAATTGATAAAATATATGAAGTAAATATATAAGTGGAGGCTGGTGTGAGAATAAAAGACAGAAGGAAATTTTTTAGATTTCTAATATTACTATTAATTTTCATCTTTACAATCTCTTGTGGAGTTAAAAGGTTTGTGCTTAATGATGAACCTAAAAAAGTAGAGATGGTAAGTGATGAAATAAAGGTTGATGTATTATCTTTGAAAAAAGATAATACGCCTTTAGAAACAGAAAAAAAAGAAACACTAGATTTTAAAAAAAATGAATCGATGAAGAAAGAGGTTTATGAAACTCAAAAAAATGAACAGCTGAGCGAAAAACAAATTGAAGAGTTTAAGTTTATAAAAAACAGATCTGTTTTTGTATTTAAAGATGAAGCTCAAAAAGAAAGGATAGATACTTTAAGAAAAGGAAGCAAAGTACAGATTTTAGAGGAAAAAACAATAGGAGAAGAAAACTTAAAAAAAAGTATCTTAAAAATTGCTTATAGAAAAGATTTAAAAGATAGAACGGGATGGATTGGAAAAGTTGAATTAGCAGCAAACTTAAATGAAACTTTACCAACAAATTGGAAAAATATAGATTTTAAAAAAAGTTATCCAATGAATAATTTTACGAATAATCCTAGAGTAGATGTAAAAGGAGTATATTTAAATATCTACAGTATAGGAAGTACAAAAAAAATGGAAAGATTAATTCAGCTTGCAAAAACAACTGAAATTAATGCTTTTGTAATAGATGTAAAAGATGACAACGGAGTTTTATCTTTTGACATGGAAGCTCCTAAAAAATTTGGTGTACAGGTTACAAAAAATTATCCTATAAAAAATATAGCTGAATTTATGAAGAAGATGAAAGAAAATAATATATATACAATAGCAAGAATAGTATCATTTAAAGACCCAACTTATGCAAAGTCTAATTCAGATAAAGTTATTATTTCAAGAGATACAGGAAAACCTTATACAAATAGTGACGGGATTATTTGGGTTTCCCCTCATGATAGAAATCTATGGGAATATAATTTAGCTGTAGCTGAAGAAGCTGCTAAAGCTGGATTTAATGAAATTCAATTTGATTATGTAAGATTCCCGGCTTCAAATGGTGGGAAATTAGATGCAAAATTAAATTATAGAAATACTAAAAATGAGTCTAAGCCAGAAACAATTCAAAAATATCTAAAATATGCAAGAGAAAGAATAAATGCTCTGGGTGCTTATACAAGTGCTGATGTATATGGTCAGATTGGAACGTTTAGTGATGATATGGGATTAGGGCAACACTGGGAAACAGTAAGTCAAGTTGTAGATTATATATCGCCAATGATGTATCCAAGTCACTATGGAAATGGAGCATATGGAATACCTGTTCCAGATGCACAACCATATAAAACTATATATAACTCTGTTAGAGATTCTGTAAACAGAAATGAAAATATAACCTCACCGGCAACAATGAGACCTTGGATACAGGCTTTTACAGCTAAATGGGTGAAAGGATATATACCTTACAATGAAAAAGAGATAAGAGAACAAATAAAAGCGATGAATGACTTGGGAGTAACTGAGTATCTTTTATGGAGCCCGAGCAATAATTATAAGATTACGGCAAATTAAAAATAAATGTTTAAAAAAAGTATAGTGTATGATATAATGTCATTTGACTAAATTAAAGGAGAGAAAATTGGAAGGAATAATAGTTATAGACAAACCTATCGGTATAACTTCCTTTGATGTCATAAGGGTTTTAAGAAGAAATTTGAAAGAGAGAAGAATCGGTCATACTGGTACTTTAGATCCATTAGCTACAGGAATTTTAGTAATTTGTGTAGGTAGAGCTACAAAATTAGCACAGGATATAGAGGGATATGAGAAAGAGTATGTTGCAGATTTAGAACTTGGTTTTAAAACAGACACTTATGATATAGAGGGGAAAGTTTTAGATAGAGTAGAAAATTTCAATATATCTGATGAAGCTTTTGGAAAGGCGTTAGAAACATTTAAGGGAGATATAAAACAAGTTCCCCCAATGTATTCAGCAATAAAAGTTGATGGAAAAAAACTTTACGAGTTAGCTAGAGAGGGTGTTGAAATCGAAAGAAAAGCTAGAGATGTTAGTATAACAAATTTAGATGTAATATCTTTTGATGGTATAAAAGCCAAAATTAATTGCACAGTTTCAAAGGGAACTTACATAAGAAGTTTAATCTATGATTTAGGAGAAAAACTAGGTACTTTTGCCACAATGACAGGACTGAGAAGAACTAGAGTTGGAAAAGAGGATTTAGACAGATCATTTACTTTAGAATCTATAGAGAAAATGGTTGCAGAAAATGATTTTTCATTTTTGATTTCTGTAGAGGATTACTTTAAGTTTCCTAGAACAGACATTGAAGATGAAACTGATTTAAAACTTTTTGTAAATGGACAAAGATGTAAAAAAAGAATAAATGAAGGAAAATATAGTGTTTATTCTAAGAATAAGTTTATAGGCTTAGGTGAAGTTACAAACGGTTTATTAAAAGGTTATAAGTATTATTAATTTTAAATAGAGAGGAAGAGATTATGAAAATAAAAAACATTGCGATTATAGCCCATGTTGACCATGGAAAAACAACTCTGGTTGACTGTTTATTAAGACAATCAGGAGTTTTCGGAGCTCACGAACTTGAGAAAGTTTCTGAGAGAGTAATGGATTCAAATGATATCGAAAAAGAGAGAGGAATTACAATTTTCTCTAAGAATGCTTCAGTAAATTACAAAGATTACAAAATCAACATTGTTGATACTCCAGGCCATGCTGACTTCGGAGGAGAAGTACAAAGAATCATGAAAATGGTTGACTGTGTTGTTTTACTAGTAGATGCGTTTGAAGGACCAATGCCTCAAACTAAATACGTATTAAAGAAAGCTTTAGAGCAAGGACATAGACCAATTGTTGTTGTAAATAAAGTTGATAGACCAAATGCTAGACCAGAAGAAGTTTTATACATGGTATACGACTTATTCATCGAGTTAAATGCAAATGACTTACAATTAGAGTTCCCAGTTGTTTATGCTTCTGGAAAAGCTGGATTTGCTAAGAAAGAGTTAGAAGATAAGAGCGATAACATGCAACCATTATTTGAAACTATTTTAGAGCATGTTGAAGATCCAGAAGGAGACAGCGCAAAGCCAACTCAATTCTTAATAACTAACATCGAGTACGATAACTATGTTGGTAAACTTGCTGTTGGAAGACTTTATAACGGAATGTTAAAAAGAAACCAAGAAGTAATATTAATCAAAAGAGATGGAAAGCAAGTTAGAGGAAAAGTATCTGTTATGTACGGATATGAAGGTCTAAAAAGAGTAGAGATTCAAGAAGCTTACTCAGGAGATATTTTCTGTGTTGCTGGATTAGATAACATAGATATCGGAGAAACAATCGCTGATTTCAATGAGCCAATTGCTTTACCAGTAATTGATATAGATGAGCCTACGCTTGCTATGACATTCATGGTAAACGATTCTCCATTTGCAGGAAAAGAAGGAAAGTTTGTAACTTCTAGAAATATCTGGGATAGATTACAAAAAGAGCTTCAAACAAACGTAAGTATGAGAGTAGAAGCTACAGAGAACGCGGATGCATTCGTAGTTAAAGGAAGAGGAGAACTTCAACTTTCTATACTTTTAGAAAACATGAGAAGAGAAGGTTTCGAGATTCAAGTTTCAAAGCCAAGAGTATTACTTAAAGATATCGATGGAGAAAAGTTCGAGCCAATCGAGTTAGCTATGGTTGACGTTGATGACGCTTTCGTTGGTGTTGTAATTGAGAAAATGGGAATTAGAAAGGGAGAAATGGTAGCAATGACTCCTGGAACTGATGGATATACAAGATTAGAGTTCAAGGTACCAGCAAGAGGATTAATCGGATTCAGAAACGAATTCTTAACTGATACAAAAGGAACTGGAATCTTAAATCATTCATTCTATGATTTCGAGTTATACAAAGGACCAATCCCTACAAGACCAAAAGGAGTTCTTATCTCTTTAGAGCAAGGAACTACAGTAGCTTACGCTTTAGGTGGATTACAGGATAGAGGAGTTCTATTTACTGAGCCAGGTGTAGCAGTTTATGAAGGAATGATCGTAGGAGAGCACAACAGAGAAAACGATTTAATAGTAAACGTATGTAAAGCTAAAAAATTAACAAACATGAGAGCTTCAGGAAGTGACGATGCTATAAAAATGGCAACTCCAAGAAAATATACTCTAGAGCAAGCTTTAGACTATATAGCTGATGATGAGTTAGTAGAAATTACTCCAACTAACATCAGAATAAGAAAGAAATTCTTAAAAGAAAACGATAGAAAAAAGAACTCTAAATAATACATAAATTAAGAGGTAGTCTATGAAAAAATTATTAGTTTTATTTTTACTACTTTTAACTTTAATTGGATGTAGTAATTTCAATAGAAAAATGTATACAGAAGATGAAATAATAGCAGCAGTTGTTGTGGATAATGTATATATATTAAATAGAGCAATAAAAAATGGTTTTAACATAGATCAACAATTAAAAAGTGGAGATACTCTTTTGAGCTTAGCCTTAAAAGAGGACTCTCTTCAGGTAATATCTTCATTATTAGCTAATGGTGTTGATTTAAATAAAGATTTACCTGCAAAGACAAACGTTGGGATTAATACTATAACTTCTCCAAGGCCACCAATATTTTATGTAAATAGTATGGAGGCTTTACAGATGTTTCTTAATCAGAAATCAAATGTGAACACTTTTACAAGTGATGGAGAGTTCCTTTTAAATTTTTATATAAAAACAAGACCTGAAGAGCTAGTTTTGTCTTTAATAGATAACGATGTTCAATTAAAGATTTTAGATTCGAGTGAATGGTATCCAATATTTTGGGCTGTAAACATTGAGAATTCAGAAATTGTAAATAGAATGTTATCTAAAGACAGTAGTTTGCATTTATTAAAAGATAAAAGAGGAAACTATCCAATATATTATTCTAACTCAGAAGATGTAATAAAGATATTATTAAAAGGTAAATATAATCCTAATGAAAAAAATATATATGGTGAAAATATATTAGGTGAAGTTTATTTAAAAGCAAAAAAACTAGGTTATGAAGATTTAGTAGAACTACTTTTAGATAAAGGTGTTAATCCTAATTATAAATCATATAGATAAAAAAAATATTATTTAAAACAAGGATAGGATTTATTAATTCTATCCTTGTTAATTATTTAGTAAACTTGAAAAAATGGCAAAAATAATGTATAATTTCAAAAGCATTTTTTCATAGGAGGAAAAAAATGATAAACAAGCTTTTAAGCCCTATAGGTCGACTGTCTCTTTCGAGAAAGTTAATACTAGGTTTTTTTGCAGCAATTGTATTTGGCTCTATACTTCTATATATGCCATTTTCATTACAAGAAGGGCAAAAGATAAGTTTTTTAACAGCAGTCTTTACGATAACTTCAGCAATCTGTGTAACAGGATTATCTGTAATAGATATCAGTCAGGTATTGTCATTTGAAGGACAAATTATTTTACTAGTTTTTATTCAACTAGGAGGATTAGGAGTAATGACATTTTCATCTTTATTTTTTCTATTGATTGGAAAAAAAATGAGCTATAAGGATAGAGAGCTTATAAAAGAGGAAAGAAATGCTGAAAGTAGTGGTGAAGTAGTAGATTTTATAAAAAAAATAGTTATAATCGTACTATTGATAGAAGGAATAGGAGCATTCTTTTTAACATTGGAATTTTTAAAAACTTTTGAATTTTCAAAAGCTTTATATTTTGGAATATTTCATTCAATATCAGCTTTTTGTAATGCTGGATTTGCACTTTTCTCAAATAATTTAGAAAATTATGCAGGAAGTGTTTTAATGAATATGACAATAGCATATTTAATTATACTTGGTGGAATAGGTTTTTCTGTAATAAACTCTGTTTTAATTGCAGTGAGAAGAGATGTAAAAAGATTTACTTTGACTTCAAAAGTAGCTATTTTAGTTTCGATGTTTTTAACGTTTGTTGGAATGATTTTATTCTTTTTATTGGAATATAAAAATCCTACAACTATAGGAAATTTAAGTTGGTTTGATAAAATTTTAGCTTCTTTTTTCCAAAGTGTTACAACAAGAACAGCAGGATTTAATACAGTTCCAATGGGTACTTTAAATCCAGCTACAATATTTATGTTTTGTATTCTTATGTTCATAGGAGCTTCTCCAGGATCAACAGGTGGAGGAATAAAAACAACTACAATAGGTGTAATTGTTTTGTATGTATTGGGAGTTATTGGAGGAAAAGAGAATATAAATGTATTTAATAGAAGAATAAGCTGGGATATTTTAAATAGGGCTTTAGCAATTTTAGTAATATCAATAATGTATGTTTCTATAGTAACAATGGCGGTAATGACGATAGAAACAAGTATGAGCTTTGAAAAAATAGCTTTTGAGGTTGTTTCAGCATTTGGAACGGCGGGACTCTCTATGGGAATAACAGCAGATTTAAGGGCACTATCAAAAATACTAATAATAATAACGATGTTTATAGGAAGATTAGGGCCTATGACTTTTGCACTAGCTTTAGGAGAGAAAAAGGTTAAGCAAAATTTAAGATATCCAAAAGAAAATATTTTAGTTGGTTAAAATGGAGGAAAGATGAAGCAATATGTAGTAATTGGTATGGGAAGATTTGGATCAAGTGTTGCAGAAACTTTATATAAATCAAATGAAGAGGTTTTAGCAATAGACGAATCTGAAGATACAATACAAGAAGCTGTAAATAGTGGAATAGTTGAAAATGCAGTTGTTGCAGATGCAACAGATGATAAAGAGCTTAAAAATATCGGATTAGAAGGTTTTGATGTGGCTTTTGTATGTATAGGAGCTATTGAACCGAGCATAATGGTTACACTTAATTTGAAAGAGCTTGGAGTAAAAAAAATTATAGTAAAAGCAATTTCAAGAAGACATGGAAGAGTTTTAGAAAAAATAGGTGCAAATCAGGTGGTTTATCCAGAGGAGTATATGGGGAAAAGAACAGCCTTAGCAGCGATGGACCCAAATATGATAGAACATTTTAGATTCTCAAAAGATTTATTATTAGCAGAGATAAAATCACCAGAAAGTTTTTGGAATAAAACTTTAATAGAATTAGATATAAGAAAAAGGTATAATGTAAATATAGTAGGAATAAAAAAAGGAAATAGAAGTTTTATTCCAAACTTATCAGCTGACACTGTTATAGAGCAAGGAGATATTTTACTTGTGATAACAGACGCAAAAACAGCTAACGAATTAAAGAATTTAAAGTAATAGAGAGGAGTAAAAATGCAAAATTTTGATGTTATAGTTGTAGGTGCAGGGCATGCAGGTTGTGAAGCTGCGTTAGCTGCTGCAAGAATGGGTGCAAAAACAGCAGTATTTACAATACTGTTAGATAATATAGGATACATGTCTTGTAATCCATCTTTAGGAGGGCCAGCTAAATCACATTTAGTGAAAGAGGTTGACGCTCTAGGTGGAGAGATGGGAAGAAATATAGATAAAACTTTTATTCAAATAAGAGTTTTAAATACTAAAAAAGGACCAGCAGTGAGATCATTAAGAGCTCAGGCTGATAAAGTAAATTACAGTAAAGAGATGAAAAAAACTCTAGAAAACACAGATAACTTAGATGTTATTCAAGGAATGGTAACAGAGTTAGTTGTAGAAAATAACAAAGTTATTGGAGTAAAAACAAAAGAGGGTGTTGAGTACAGAGCTAAAGCTGTTGTTATAGCAACTGGAACATTTATGAGAGGACTTATTCATATTGGAGAGAACCAATTCCAAGGTGGAAGAATGGGTGAATTATCATCAGAAGAGTTACCAGTATCATTAGCTAATTTAGGAATAAAGCTAGGAAGATTTAAAACAGGAACACCTCCAAGAATAGATGCAAGAACAATTGATTATTCAAAAGTTGAAATCCAACCAGGAGACGAAGGCGTTTTAAAATTCTCAAGCAGAACAACGAATGAAGAAGTTTTAACGAGAAAACAAATTCCTTGTCATATGGTATTTACAAATAAGGAAGTTCACGATACAATTATTTCAAATAAAGATAGATCACCTTTATTTAATGGAACAATTCAAGGAACAGGACCAAGATACTGTCCTTCAATAGAGGATAAAGTATTTAGATATCCAGATAAAGACAGACATCACCTATTCTTAGAAAAAGAGGGTTATGATACAAATGAGGTATATATAAGTGGATTCTCATCATCATTACCAACAGATGTTCAGTATCAAATGCTAAAAGGTATTGAGGGATTAGAGAATGCAAAAATAATGAGATATGCTTATGCTATAGAATACGATTACATAATTCCAGAAGAGATAAAGTATACTTTAGAAACTAAAAAAGTAGAGAATCTATTTTTAGCTGGTCAAATTAATGGTACATCAGGATATGAAGAAGCAGGAGCTCAAGGACTTGTAGCAGGAATAAATGCAACTAGAAAAGTATTTGGAAAAGAACCAGTAATACTTGATAGAGCAGACTCATACATAGGAACATTAATTGATGATTTAGTATCAAAAGGAACAAACGAACCTTACAGAATGTTTACTGCAAGAAGTGAATATAGACTAGTTTTAAGAGAGGATAATGCTGATTTAAGATTATCAAAAATAGGTCATGAAATTGGGTTAGTTTCAGATGAAGAGTATAAGAGAGTTCAAAAGAAAGAAAAAGATGTAGCAGAGATAATTGAAAAATTAGAAAAGCAACATGTTGGAAGTAGTAATCCAAGAGTAAATGAGGTTCTATTAAAAGCAAATGAGCCTGAAGTTAAATCTGGAATAACTTTAATTGAATTATTAAGAAGACCAGAAGTATCTTATTCAGATATAAAGTATATCTCTGAATTGATAGAGAAGTTTGATTTAGGTGAGTATTGCGAAGATACAGAGTATCAAGTAGAAGTTCAAGTGAAATACTCTGGTTATATTCAAAAGTCTTTAAAAATGATAGAGAAGCATAAAGGACTAGAAACAAAGAAACTTCCAGAAGATATGGATTATGATTCTTTAGAAAATATGCCAAAAGAAGCTAAAGATAAATTGAAACAAGTTAGACCATACAATATCGGTCAAGCTTCGAGAATTTCTGGAGTTTCACCTGCGGATATTCAAGTTCTATTAATGTATCTAAAAATGAGAGGTAATAAATAGATGAGAGAGTATTTAATTGATGGAATAAAAAAGATTGGATTAAATTATACAGATGAGAAAGTAAATAACTTAGTAAAGTATTTAGAGTACCTAGTAGAATATAATACACACACAAATTTAACAGCTATTAGAGATACAAAAGATGCAATTGAAAAGCATTTTTTAGACTCACTTTTACTTCAGAATTTGCTGGATGAAAAACAAGGCAAAAAAGCTATTGATATAGGAACAGGAGCTGGATTCCCAGGTATGGTTTTAGCGATATTTAATCCAAATGTAGAGTTCGTATTAATGGATTCTGTAGGAAAGAAAACAACATTTTTACAAAATGTAAAAGAGATGCTAAACTTAAATAATGTAACTGTTGTTAATTCAAGAGCAGAAGATTATATAAATGATGAAAATAGAGAAAGTTTTGATATTGGTCTTTGCAGAGGGGTAAATAAATTAAATGTTATTTTAGAGTATATGATTCCATTTATAAAAGTTGGAGGTCATTTCTTAGCACAAAAGATGGTTGGAACTGAAGAGGAGGGAGAAGCGACAAACGCTTTGGATACTCTTGGAGCAAAAATAGTTACAGTTCACAAATATAATTTACCAAATTATGGTGATGAAAGACTTGTTGTTGAAATTTTAAAAGAGACTTCAACAGATAAAAAATATCCAAGAAGAGCGGGAGTAGCTCTAAAAAAACCTTTATAAAATACAAATATAAAATATAACTGGGAGGGAAGAACTATGAAAATTTTTGAAAAGTATAAAAAAATTATATTCATAGCTCTTCCTTTTTTTATTTTTTTGAGTGGAGGGTTGTTGGTAAAATATAATTTACCAAAAGTTGTAGAAGTTATATTAAAACTTGCATTGGGCCCAACAATATCTTCTCAAGAAATTAAATTTCCAAAGTTTGGAGAGATTGATATAAGAGATGTTGTTCTCTCTAAAGGTGATGACACTATGGTTAAAGCGCCTAAGATTATAATAAAGTATTCCAAGGAATCTTTAAAGAAATTTAGACTGACAGAAATTAATGTAGAAAATCCATGGGTTCATATAGAAAGAAAAGCAGAGAATGTGAATATAGTTAATGCATTTTCAAGTGGAGGAGAACCAAATCCAGATAGCAAAGCAGGGGCAGCAGTTCCAATCGATATAATAAGAGTAAAAGATGGAGTTTTAGTTTTTAGAGATATGACATACTCTAGAGAGATAAAGCAGGAGTTAGATGTTGTAAACGGATATGTGGCATTTGACAAAATAAAAGGGATAGATTTAGAGTTTAAAGGAAATAAAGATAAAGAGATCTACGAATATAGATTAGATAATTTAAATGAACCATTAAATATGAACATAGTTTTAAAAGATATAGAGGTTAAGCCCGAATTAATTCAGTATGGATATGATGATAAGGAGTTGAGCGGAGCAACAGGAATATTTAATATGGATTTAACTATAGCTAGTAGTGGATTAAAAGGTTATGCTAGTTTAAATAATGGAACAGTTGTTTACGATAGCTTGAGAGATATTGTAAAAGAGGTTAATGGAGATATTAGTTTTGGTAAAAATGGAATTAATGTTGACTTTAAATACAGTTTAAATAGTACTCCTGGTATATTTAAAGTTTTTTATTCAGAAGAAAAGGGTGTAGAAGTTAATTTTAAATTTAAAGATTTACCATATACGACAGCTAGAAGCTATAAGTTATTGGGGGATCTAAATCTTCCTTTGGATGATTTGAAATTTAAAAGTGTGGATGTGGGATTATTATATAAACAAGATTTAGGTTTTAAAGCAGAGGTTTTATATAGTGCCTTTCCCCTAGTTTCTGCAGGAGTAGAAATTGATAACATCAACGGTAAAGTCCAGTTTAAAGACGGAGTTTTAAATTTATCAGGAAATGAATTAGATGTTATATTTAAAGGGATTGATTACAAAAAGAGTTTTACATATAGTGCTGATTTAGACTTAAGAGAAGAAAATTTAAAGTTTGATATAAAATCAAACTTTATAGACTTTAATGGAGAGTATCAAAAATCAGAGAAAGCAATAAAGATATATCAAAAATCAGAGTTGGCTTTGAGCTATGATTTAGAAAAACAGAACTTAGATTACTTGAATTTAATTGGAAAAGATTTGATAAGTGATTATGTTTTCGAATTAAAGGCAACTGAAGAGAATAAAGAGATTGATTTTGAAGAGATTTCGATGATAAATAATCAAAATCAAAAAGTTTTGCAATTTGTGGGAAAATTAAATAGAGAAACTTTAAAGTATAATTTTAAAATTCATACTAAAAATTTTGAAGAGGAAAATCTATTTGGAAAACTGTCTTTAAAAGCTAATTTAGATTTTATAGGACAAATAGCTGGAGAAAAAGATAAATTTATTTTAAGAGGTACAGTTAAGGATTTCAAATTAAATAGTGAAGAATTACAATTAGAGAGCTATGCAAATATTTCAATTGTAAATAATGATGGATTAGAAGCTTCAATAGATGGAGAGCTTAGAAAAATAGGATATAAGAATTTTGAATTTGAGGGAATAAAAATAGTTTCTAACTATCAAAATGGAAAGTTACAAATATCAGATGTAAGAAATAGTTTTTTCAAAATAGATGGAGAGTTTGACCCTTTAGAAAAATATATTGATTTAAAGTATAAAGTTTCAGGATTAAGAAGTAGTGAATTAAAAAATAGTGCTATTGATATTATTTTTGAGGATGTTGAGGGAGAAATAAAAGGAGGATTTGATAATCTAAAAGCTCTTTCAAAAGTAAATAAAGCGTATTTAGAAACACCCAATAAAGCTCTTGTAGTGTTGAGTGGAGATATTAGATATGAAGAGAGTTTAATATCTTTGAACAACTTTAAGATAAATCAAAGTTTAGCAAATGTTAGATATGATATAGAGTCTAAAGAGGGGGAATTTTCTATAAATATTCTTGAAGAAAATTTATCAAGATACTATAATTTTAGAGCACTAAAATATAGAGTTCTTTCTAGAGTAAATGGAAAAATAATAAATGGAAATATAGAAGCTGAAATAGGAATAAATGTAGATCGAGCTTATTTAAACGGTTCTTCAATTCCAAATTTAAAAGTAGATTTATCGTATAAAAAAGATGAGTTAGTAAATGTTATGAAAATAAATAGCTTAGATATATTTAATTTAGAAGGTAAAAGAGTGTTATTTTCAAAAGGAGAATTAGATTTTATAGAGGATGCTATAGATTTTTCTATTCCAAAGCAAAGTCTAAATTTAAAAGATTTTTCAGGAATGTTAGATGTAAAAGATATGAGCGGAAGTATTGGAATAGAGAGTGTTGTTATTGGAAAAATAGTTGATCCAGAATATTCGTTAAAACTTTTTGATGGTGAGTATGAGTTGAAGGGAATTGATTTTGATAAGATCTCTTTAGATTTGACTGGTAATAAAAGAGCAATAAAAATCAATGAAATTTTGGGATATTATGAAAATAACGAAATAAAAGGAAAAGGAGAGTACAATTTAGAGCATGGAGAGTATAAACTCAATGTTTTTTCAAAAAATATTGATTTAACTTTTTTAAATGCAATTTTACCTAAAGAAACAATAAAAGATATAAGTGGAACTGCTAATGTAGATGTATGGCTTTCGAGTATTTCAAGAGAAAACAGTGGTTATGTAGATTTGATAGATTTTAATGCAAATTTACCGAGTACACTACTTGATTTAAAAAAGTTAAATATGGTTTTAAAAATTGATAATGAGAGATTGACTGTAAACTCTTTAGCAGGATTGATAAATAAAGGTGAAGTAAAAGGTAGTGGATATTTAAAGTTACCATCTATTGAAGATATAAAAGCTGATGATGAATTTTACAAAGAGTTAGATTATGCATTTAATTTAACTTTGAAAAATGTGATATATGAATTAAAAGATTATTTCAAAATTGATTTATCAACTAATCTAAGTTACTCAGAAAATAAGGTATCTGGAAATATTATTGTAAATGATGGAGAGATAACTGGAATTTTAAAAGAAGACAAGGGCTTGATTTTAACTATTTTAAACTTTATAATAGATAAGACAAGAGCAATAATAGGTGAGAGTAAAAGGTTAGGACAAGATTTTGAGATAAAAGGAAGTAAACTAGATGAAACTCCAGAGTTTAATGTAGGAGTTATGATAAAAGATGGAATAATTATAAATATTCCAGACATATCAACTTTTGCTCAGGATGTTCAAGGAGTTCTAATGGGGCGATTTAATTTAGTTGGAAAAAATGATAAAATATCTGTACTTGGAGAGTTGGAAATTCAAAAGGGAAGCTTTGTTTTAGGAAGTGAAGACTTTAGAGTAACGAGGGCACTATTATTATCTGATAAAAAAAATGGATTTTTGTCTAATTTTAATCCTAATTTAATTTTTGATATTTCTTCATTAACTGCAAATGGAAATGTAGAAATTTCTTTACAAGGAGAGCTAAATAGTTTAAGATTAAATATATTAACTAATCAAGGAAGTGAAAGTAGTAGCTTGAAGAATATATTTGATGGAGAGGGAGATGAGAGTGATAAAAGTATAGTAGCACTATTGTTTAAAACTCTTATAGATAGTCAGATATCAAGTACACTATTAAGACCTATATCTAAAACAATAAAAGATACATTTCATATTTCAAAATTTAGAATAGTTTCTGATGTTTTCAATCAAGAAGTATTAGCGAACTCAGATGATCCAAGAACTCAAGATCCGAACGTATTTGGATTTGGAGCTTATTTAGAAGCAGAAAACCCTATATATAGAGATAAATATTTCTGGGTATTGAAATTAGGAATAATCGATGGTAGCAAATACGAGTTTGGAAAGAGCGAAAGTGATGAGCAATCAAATGAGGTCTCAAACTCGGTTAATCAATTTGATTTCAAAGTTGAAAGAAGATATAGATCGGGATGGTCCTACGGCGTTGGAGTATCTAAGTTAAATGAAGAAAATATGATAGATGAAGATAAAAAAGGAAATTTAAATTATTATGTTGATTTTAAATTTGAAAGAAAATATAATAGTATAAAAGATATTTTTTCTAAATAAAAAAAGTGGAGGGCAATTTAGGATGAGAAAACACCTGATCGGAATAATATCACTAATAGCTTCTATAGTTTCGTTTGGAGCTGAAGGAGAATATTTAGTAAAAGGGGTAGAGTTTAGAAATTTAAATGAGATACCTCAAGATGTTTTAATACAAAAGATGAGCCTAAAAAAAGGACAAATATTCTCAACAGAAGGATTATTAAAAGATTACAACAATATAAAGAAGAGTGATTATATAGACGAATTAGCAATTTATCCACAAGTTTTTGATGGTGGAATAAAACTAGTTGTAGATGTAAAAGAAAAAAGAGAAACTAGAGAGCTTTTAGAAAAGCAAGGGATATTACCTGCATCTGAAAGAGAAAGAGTAGATACATCTTTAGTTGTTTCAAGTTTAGAAATAATAGGAAGTGTAAATGTTCCTGTATCAGAAGTTGCTAAAAAAATTCCAATTAAAGCTGGAGGATATTTCTCTAAAAATAAAATAGTTAGAGGGCAGAGAGAACTTTTAGAAACAGGTATGTACAGAGAGGTAATACCAGATGTATACCAATATCCTGAGGGATTGGTTGTAGTTTATTCAGTTATTGAAAATCCAATTATAAATGGAATAAAAATATCAGGAAATACAAAATATACAGCTGAAGAGTTAAAGAAATTAGTAAATATAGAAACAGGAAAAGTATTAAACTTAAATAACTTAAGAGATGCTAGAGATAAGATATTAAAAAAATATAATGAGGATGGATATGTTCTAGCGGAAATAGAGGATATCGATTTAAGCGGAACTAACCAATTAGAGATTATCATAAACGAAGGTGTAATAGGAAAAGTAGATTTCACTAAAATGGTAACAAAGCAAAAAGGTGAAAGAAGAAAAGCAACAGATACACTATTAAAAACAAGAGATTATGTAGTTGAAAGAGAAATTGAAATTAAAGAAGGTGAAGTATTTAATATCAATGAGTATAACGAGACAGTTTCTAATTTAATGAGAACAGGGTACTTTAAAAATGTAAAGTATGAAACAAAGCAAAAAGCTGGAGAAGCCTCAGAGCTAGTTCTTCTTTTAGAAGAGGAAAGAACAGCAACACTACAAGGAGCAGTATCTTACGGTTCTGAGATAGGATTCTTAGGAATGTTATCAGTGAAAGATATGAACTGGAAAGGTAAAGGACAAGAGCTAGGTGTAACATTTGAAAAATCAGATGAAAACTATACAAGCTTCTCGATTAACTTCTCTGATCCATGGATAAGAGATACAGACAGAATCTCTTGGGGATGGAGTCTTTATAAAAATGAATATGAGAATAGCGATAGCTTATTGTTCAATGAAACAGATACATATGGAGTTAAACTTAATATAGGTAAAGGATTGACGAAAAATTTAAGATTAGGAATTGGTACGAAAGCTGAGTATATAACTGAAAAGTCTGATAGAGAAGAGTTAGAACTTTTAGGATCTTCAGGAAACGACTTATTAAAGAA
>DIXX01000016.1:0-970 GCA_002428805.1 Cetobacterium sp. UBA6069 | reverse complement strand
TACTGGAATCCAACAGCTGGATGGTATGCAAAATATCAAGTTGAACTAGGATATGCTGATACTATCGATTCAGGAAACTTTGCAAATACAACTTTAGAGCTTAGAAAATATCATAGAGGATTATTTAAAAATAATACTTTTGCATATAGAGCAGTTGGAGGAATAATGACTTCATCTACTCCTGAATCACAAAGATTCTGGGTAGGAGGAGGAAGTACTCTTAGAGGATATGATGGAGGATTCTATCAAGGAACTCAAAAAGTAACAGCAACAGTTGAAAATAGAACTCAAATAAATGATGTTTTAGGATTTGTTGTATTCTCTGACTTTGGAAGAGCTTGGGATTATCAAGGAGAAGATCCAGGATACTTGAGAGAAGGAAGAGATGCTAAAGCTCCAGATGATATAGCAACAACAGTTGGAGTTGGATTAAGAGTTAATACACCAGTAGGACCTTTAAGATTTGACTTTGGATGGCCAGTTGGAGATTCAGAGGAAAGCGGTATGAAGTTCTACTTCAATATGGGACAATCATTCTAATAAATATATATGGAGGATTTACAATGAAAAAAATAGCAATAATCGCAATGCTAGGAGCATTATCAACATCTGCGTTTGCACTAAAAGTAGGATATGTAAATAGCCAAGAGCTTTTTGCAAAATACTCACAAACAAAGGTTGTTAGAGATAATTTAACTAAAGAAAAACAAGCTTTAGAGTCAACACTACAAAAGCAAGAGATAGAATTACAAAAGCTTCAAGTTGAGTTACAAGGAAAAGGAAAAAATGTAACAGAAACAGAAAAGAAAGCTTTCGAAGATAAAGTTACAGCTTTCCAAAAGAAAGTGAGAGAGTCTCAAGCAAAACTATCTAATGAAGAAGCTAAAAAGATGCAAGAGATTGATAGATTAATAAATATATCTATTCAAAATGTAGCAAGATCAGAAAAATATGATTATGTTTTAGAGCA